>JAOUJX010000205.1 GCA_029882955.1 Gammaproteobacteria bacterium | reverse complement strand
TTTACGGTAAAAGCTGGCCTCAACCGAGGCTTAGTGCCTGGTATGGGGATCGCGAAGCGACCTATCGATACTCGGGGATTAGCATGGATCCCCTGCCCTGGACAAATACATTGCTGGATATAAAAACAGCCATCGAAACCCTGACCGGGCAAAGATTTAATAGCGTACTACTGAATTATTATCGTGATAACCAGGATTCGATGGGCATGCACAGCGACGACGAGCGCGAACTCGGCCCGGAACCGGTGATCGCTTCGCTGAGCCTGGGTGAAGAACGGACGTTCCTGCTGAAGCATAAATCCAGAAAGGACCTGAGAACGCTAAAATTACCATTACCTTCGGGTAGTCTGTTGTTGATGAAAGGTCTTACCCAACGCTACTGGAAGCACGGCATTAACAAGGAGAGAACCCGCTGTGGTACTCGCGTCAATTTGACCTTTAGAACTATATTTTTGCGTTAATCTGAGTCGTCTTTTAAATCCGAAAAGTCCCCGCGTATACTTTCAAAACTCTCGCGATATTCCGCACCGGCACCATACTCAACAAACTTGTGGTACCTGCGATGAATGTTGTTCAGCTTTCGGGCGTGCTTAATCGGACACCAGTATTGCTCTGTGCGTGCGGAAATTTCCTGCACATAATCAATCAGGCCAATGAAGTAGCCGCAATAGACACAGTTAATTTTTTCGATGACATTTAAATAGCTCAATGCGTGACGGTCGATAACAATATAGTTACTGCGTTTCACCAGGGGAATTTTATAGACTCTGAAACAAATCGAGTGATAGATTGAAACGGTCGCATCCAGTAATAGCGCAGGAAAAATACAGATCCAGATAAAGGGCGCCGTCACTACGTGTAAGAGAGATGCCTCAGCGATATAGGTGCGCAGTTTAGTCGTCAGCGTACGATGATAACGCCGGGTTTCTTCGTCAAACCGTACTTTCCTGCCCTTGATGATATAAAGGTATTCATCCTGTTTTTTCTGAAGCTCGGTGAGTAACTCCTGCTCCAGCGCTTTTATATCTTCGATTAACTTTTCCAGTTTATCCATGTTCTTGTCGCCGTTGGTTGCAGGGTTGATTTACAGTATCTGAGTCAAATCTGACTTCGACACCTGAGCTAGCTACAGTATACCCACTAACCAAAAGGAAGAAGCGGAAGCTCACCATCAACCATAAATTCTTTACTACTGAATCGGAAAACTTTATTTCTAATGTTGAAAGTAACCTGTTCTCGATTGACTTCGCACAGACAGAGATCCTGGGATATCGGACGTTTACCGACCAGTCCATCTGCCTGAAACAAAGCCACATTAATGCCGTGTTGCCTGTCTCTAGCCGAGACATACTCAAAACCGATTACCCTATCGTTACGCATAGCTTCACCTAAAGACTGAGTAGCCTCATACGAAGATGGGTTCACAATCTGAATAAAGAAGTCAGAAAAAGCCTCACCCTGTAACCGTACTCCCTGGTCTGTTTTATAACGAAATTCAAAGAGAGTATGCTGAGTGATAATTAATTCGAGTGGATCCTCCATATCAAAGTAGAAAAACAGACGGTAATAAGCACCTTCAGCCAATGCTACATGCTCTGTTTTTCCACCATAAAATAAGCTGGGCGAAAAACGATCACTAAAGCGACTTCCATGCATGAGAGGTGGATAACGAAATGGCGTTGAGAGAAGGTAATGTAGACCCTCTGTGCCAGCCCGATAGGCAGGTTTAGACTCATGATCGAGCATTTCCTCTAATAGAGCCTGACGTTCTAGTGTAGAAACTATTTCGGTTGTTGCAATAGATTCCTGACTCTCAACCAATCGGTATCCAGAGCCCTGAATACGCTCGATAACAGCAGCGCCACCGGCTTGATTCCAAATTGCGCTCAAACCTTCGCTCTTATACCGTCAATGTACTCAACCACTCGAACTAGGCCGGATACATTTTTTATCATATTGGACGGAACATCATCGAGAGATTTGATTTTACTATTCATCCAGTGAACCATCTTTGTACTATCACCGCCAACCAGCGCATACAGTCCACGGTATAAGCGTACTAGTAACAACGCCATCTGACCTTGCAGGCTAGCAGGCTCAATACCGTTTCTTGTAATCGTGGTTCTGTTGCGACCGATAATCTCACCAACCTGATCGGCGGATAGTCCCAGTTTCGATCCAGCATTAATAACAGCCTCACCGAGGGTAGATGCTTTTTCACTGATAGTGACTGTGCCAGGTTGTGACATTGCAGCGATACTCATTTAGTGCGTATGCACATTTTAAGCTATTTACAGTGCATACGCAAAAATAAAAAACCAATCTTTATACGACACCTGAGCTAGCATCGGTATGCCCACTCAATTCACCCAGCATACCGAAATCATCCAGAATGCAGTAAATCGAAGGCACCAGAAAAAGACCGATCAAGGTAGCCGAAGTTAATCCGAATGCCAGACTTGCGGCTAACGGAATCAGTATCTGTGCCTGCAGACTGGTTTCGGTTATGAGTGGCGTCAACCCGGCAATGGTGGTGATTGAGGTCAGCAATATGGGTCGAAAGCGCTCTCTTGCGGCTCGTTTCGCCGCGGCCCTGACGGCCATTCCCTGCGCACGTTCCTCGCGCGTAAAAACCACGATTAATATAGAGTCGTTGACCACCACACCGAATAACGAAGCCATACCGACGATACTGGGCATAGTCAGATCCAGCCCCATCAGCCAATGGCCATACATCACACCGACTAAAGCTGTTGGTATAACCGACATTACCGTAATCGGCGCGAGATACCCCCGAAACTGTAACGCGAGCAGGATATAAACGCCGATTAAGCCGACAATGACGTTGCGTAACATCGACTGGCTGGTTTCAGCCGATCTCTCACTTTCGCCCTGAATATCGATCTGCAGGTCGGGGTACTTTTCTCTTAGCACCGGAAAAATATCATTACTCGCCAGAACCAGCAATTCCTGTGCGTTGACGATTTCACGCTGTACATCGCCATAAAGCGTAATTGCTCTCTGCCGGTCTATCCGATTGATGCGCGCCCACCCCCTGCTTTCGTCAATATGAGCAATCACCGGTAAAGGGATGAGACTGCCATTCGGCCCGATGACGCTCATTTGCTCAAGGTTCTCTGCGGAGTAACGATCAAACTCGGACAGGCGTAAATCGACTTCGTAGGTTTCGGCGCCAACCAGAAATTCATCCACTTTAATCCCCTGGAATGCACTGCGCGCCTGATCAGCAACCGCCCGTGCCGTTACCCCTAGTACACCCGCCGTGTCTTTTAGACGCAGGTTTAACTCGCGCTTACCCGGACGTAAATCGTCGCCGATATCGGTGACACCAAGATAAGCATTAAACCAGTCCTGCATTTCCTGCGAAGCTGCCTTTAAACGGTTTAACTCGCCCCCCCTGAGCCGTACCTCGATTGGCCGCCCACCCGGCCCTATGCTCGGCTCGCTGAATTTAAGCGATATGACATCGTTGATCTGACCTACTTTGTCGCGCCAGGCATCACGAAACTCATCCAGCCCGGTCTGCCTGACTTCGGCATTTAACAGATCGACGATAATGCGAGCGACATGGGGACCCGACTCAAAAGCATCCGGGTTCTGGCCATACATCACCGTGATGTTGCGGATTAAATTTTGCCCATCGGGTTGTTGAGGCACGAATTGACTATTTAGTTCATTGGCAGCAGTCTCGATACGTTCGACGATGGACTCGGTCAATCCCAGCGGTGTGCCCTGTGGCAATAATAGTCGCGCCTCGACGATATCGCCTTCCACATCAGGGAAGCCGACGAATTTAAGCTGGCCGCTGGCTGGTAACATAATCGATAAAATAATCGCCATGATAACAATACCCAGCGTCAGGTAGCGGTTATCGACCGCACGGTCCAGCAAAGGCCCAAACCAGTGGTCGCGCAATCGATCGAAGCCTGTTTCAAATCGCTGACGGAAGGATGATGGCTTCGTCTTTTTCGCATGTTGCAGGCTGTGTCCGAGGTGGTTAGGGAGAATTAAAAACGCCTCGATCAGACTGACGCTGACAACTACAATCAGCACAATCGGCACAACGCGTAAAATCTGTCCGATTTCGCCGGTAATAAACGCAAGCGAACCAAACACCAGCATAGTCGTCGCGAAGGAAGACATGATTCCGGGTAAAACCTGGGTCGCACCGTTTACAGCGGCCTGCATAGCCGCCTCGCCTTTCGCCATTCGCGCGGCGATATTTTCGGCGATGACGATTGCGTCATCCATTAACAGGCCAACACCGATGAGCAGGCCAACCATCGAAATCATATTAATGGTAACGCCGAGGAAAGGTAGTACAAACAATGCCCCGAGAAAGGACACCGGCAAGCCCATGGTGACCCAGAAGCTATAGCGAAAACTGAAAAACAGCCAGAGTATCAGGAACACCATCGCCAGTCCCTGAACGCCGTTTTTGACTATCATATCGAGCCTGTCCTGCACAATAGATGCCACGTCCTGGGTTAATTCTAGTTTTATACCCGTCGCGGACTGCCGGTTTTCCTGTTCGACGAATGCGACGACGTCCTTATAGGCCCTTAGGACATCCTGCTCGCGAGTTTTGGTGACTCTCAAAATTGCGGCGCGCTGACCATTGAACAGAATCCGGTTTTCTGCACGATCAAAGCGGTTGCTAATAGTCGCAATATCACCCAGCCGTATCGTCGCGCCGTTAACTCCGGAAATTATCACCAGGTCGCTAAACTCCTCGATTGTTTTGCGCTGGTCGTCAAAGCGTAACAACAGGTCCTGCTGGTCACCTTCGAGGCGACCGGTCGGGGAACTAACACTCTGAGCTTTGATGCGAGCGGCGATGTCAGAAACCGATAGACCAAACTGGCGTAAGCGATGCGCCGGGATTTCTACGCGGATCTGGTGATCGGAAAACCCATCGATTTCTATATTGGCGATTTCCGCGCGAGCCAGTAGACGCAATTTTACGTCCTCGGCATAGGCTTTCAGTGACACCGGATCATCCGGGCCGATAATCGCGATAGATATCACCCGGTCCGTACGACCCAGTTCCTCCACGACAGGCGATTCGACCTGGTCCGGGAAGTCGTGAATCACATCTATCTCGGATTTTACTTCGTCGAGAAACTGCGGCATGTAACTGCCTTCGCTCATCACAGCGGTCGCTTTGGCCAGACCTTCGCTGGATTCGCAGCGCATTTCATCGAGGTCGGTAATATTCTCCAGTGCTTCCTCGATGCGTCGGCAAACCGCATCCTCCACCTCTTCGGTAGAAGCGCCGGGGTAGATAGCGACTACGCTGACCATGTCATTTTCAACCGCCGGGAAGGTCTCTCGCTGTAAGCCCGGCAAAGCCAGCGTGCCCAACAGAATAATGGCCAACATGCAGAGGTTGGCGGCCGTAGGGTGATCGGCAAACCATTTGATCATGGTTAATTTCCGCTCACTAGTGATTGTTGCAGCATTTCATCGGTAGAGGCCTGTAATAGCATGCCATCGACAGCCGGCATTAAATCGCTGACAACTACCTGATCGCCTGTTTTTAGTCCGGAACCGATGATAGCGAATTGCTGCTGGTTATACAGACGTTCGACTGTTCGCGTTTCGAGTCGGCTTTGCGGGTTGACGACATAAACCTTATCATTTCGGATCGCCGCGCGTGGAATGATTACCTTGTTCTGCTGAACGTGTCCGGCGATTGCCACCTGGACAAACATGCCCTTCGACAGCGGTGGCCGAATGCCGGGTATAGCCTTCCGCATCGGGTTATCGACCGCCACTACTACGCCCATGGTTCGAGTCTGCGAATCGACCCTGTCAGAAAGCCGAACAAACTCGGCCTCCCATTCGGCCATTTGGTCGTTGCCAATATCCATTTTTATGGTCGGCACGAAACCTGATATTTGTGCGATATTATCTTTCACCAGATCGAAATTAAGAGGAATATCAGGTTGATCGATGAACAGGTTTTTCAAATCGAAAAGTGATACCTGGGCGATCACCTCGACGCGATCTACCGAATCACCTGCCAGTAAAACCTGCCCTTTACTGACAAACTGATCGGTTTCTATCGAGAGCCCGGATACTCGCATATTAAACGGCGCAAAGAGTTGGGTATTAGCCAGGTCACGTTCTGCCTGAATAATCCTTACCTGCAGAATTTGCCGTTGTATTGGTATCAGCGCCACCGTATTTTCGAGGTTTTGTAACGAGGCTCGTGAACCCAGCATAGCGCGCTCGGCCTCATCCGCTCGACTACGGGAACCGGTACCCTGGTCGGCAAGCTTCTTCTGGCGTTCGAATTCCTGTTCGGCCAGTGCCAGATTGCGCTGTTCAATCTTCAGCAAACTGACCGAATTTTCGCCCTGAGTATTCAGTTCTGCGAGTTCGGCCCGGGCTCGCAGCAGCGCAAGTTCGTAATCGACAGGATCGATCCTGAACAACTCCGTGCCGGCGGTAATGATTTCGCCATCACGTAGCCGCGCATGCATATTTATAATTCTACCGGAAACCTGGGTGACTGCAGTCCACACTTTGGCTGGTTGTACGCTACCATAGCCTTCCACCACCGGGGTAAAATCACCTTCCGTAACCGTGATAGTGCGAACAAATCGTACCGGTTCACCCTGTTCCAGCTGTTGCGGCGCCTGTTTACCACTGACCATGAAAACAAAAATTCCGATAGCCAATACTATCGGTGGCAACACCCAAAGCGAATGCCATTTCGAATGGCTCTTTTGTTCCATGCTTACGTTCCTGTGCGGCTTAACGACAGTCGGAGCCGTTTATTGTCCGACTATACGAGGTTTAATCAATGTCACAGGTCAAGGTGCCTCCTAAATATTCATCTTCAATTGTTAACCTATACTTGCAAATCCACACAAAGCACGGCAAAGTAGCCGCCGTCGCCCGACCGGGCCACCACCCGTATCTAATCTACGTACATTATCCTATCAATTAACATTCGGTATTTTTCATGTCAGACAATCAATTCAGTACTACCGAGGAACAGGCTTCCTACGGCATTGGTATGCAAATGGGCCAGCAGATGAGCCATGCTTTTCCAGGTGTATCAACCACAGCCGCACTCGCCGGTTTAGAAGATGCCATCAATGGCAGAGAACCGCAGGTTAGCAGCGACGATATCAATGCTGCGTTTCAAATCATTCAAGATAGATTACAGGCCGAAGATGCCAGTAATGCAGAACAACATGCCGCCGAAGGCATCTCTTTTCTAGAGAAAAATGCAACGCGTGCAGACGTCATCGTCACCGAGTCCGGTCTGCAATATGAAGTGATTACCGAAGGCGATGGTGAAAAGCCGAGTGCCAGCAGCAAGGTACGC
>JAOUJX010000550.1 GCA_029882955.1 Gammaproteobacteria bacterium | reverse complement strand
ATACTTGCTAGCAACGTAAGCACTGCCCGTCGCATAAGGTTTTAATCCGGCGATAGAACCCATATTAACAATATGACCACGACAGCGCTCCAGCATACCTTTCACCAATTCATGCGTCACCCGGATCATGCCCTGGACATTGGTTTCAATAATGTCGCACCAACCATCAGCGCTACCCGCCTCGAATGAGCGACGGCCGCCCACATCATGGCCGGCATTATTCACCAACACATCGATTTCGGCCCAGTTAGCCGGGAGCTGCTTGAGGATGCTTTTGACCATTTGCGCATTCGTGACATCAAGCTCTAACGCATGAAAAGACTCGCCCAGTTGTTCCGAGAGAGCTTGCAGTCGATGTAGATGTCTCGCAGTACCAATCACCCGGTATTGCCTGGACGCCAATAGCCGACAAATGGCCTCGCCTATGCCGCTGCTAGCTCCGGTTACCAATACGGTCGAATTCAACATTACTTCCTCACAGGATTATCGGGGTAATAGTCAGGCTTTGACTCAGCCCATAAAAATATATCGTTTTGCTGTTGCGGCCACAATAGGTATATTAATCTGGCGCTTAAACCGACGAATGATCATGACTCAATATCCGGCCCTGTTCGAGCCCATTACTCTGCGTCACAAAATCCTGAAAAACCGGATTGTGTTCGGCGCGCATACCGCAAACATGTCGGTCGATGGTCTACCCGGCGAACGGCACCGCGCCTATTACGAAGAACGCGCCATCGGTGGCGCCGCGATGATCGTAGTCGAACCGATGCCGGTACATGCGACCGCGGTGCTTACGCGCGGTAATTTCCGTCACTGCGACGGCGAGGTGATCCCGCATTTTCGCATGATTACCGACGCCGTCCATGCCCACGGCACGACCATTTTGCAACAACTGTATCACGTCGGGCAGCACGGTGATTCTGATCTATCCTTCATGCCTCACTGGTCTCCCTCGGGATTGCCGTCCTACCACGATTCCGATGGCAGTCATGCGATGCGTGAGTCCGAGATTCTCGAAATCATCGAATGCTTCACCCAAGCCGCGAAGCGTTGTCAGGCCGCCGGTTTCGACGGCGTCGACCTGTTCGCGGCCTATCACAGTTTGTTCGACCAGTTCTGGACAACCTGGTCGAACAAGCGCGACGACCAATGGGGTGGCTCGCTGGAAAACCGCTGCCGCTTATCAAGCTCGGTGGTTAATGCTATCCGTAAAGCCTGCGGCGAAGATTTCATCATCGGCCTGTCGGTTGGTTATGCCGATAACACGCCATTTGTGATGACGCTGGAAGATTTTCAGGCAGTAATCTCGCTTCACGATCAGTCGGGCAATGTCGATTACATCTCCTGTGGTTCGGGTAATTACGTCGACTACGAACGCGTCATGCCTACTTTTGTTCATGGCGAAAAGCAGGGCGTACCACTCGCCGCAGCACTGAAGCAGGTGGTAAAAAATGCCAGGGTGACAGCTGAAAGTCATATCCGTACACCAGAAAATGCCAGTTACACCATCAGCAGTGGCGATGCCGACCTGGTATCGATTGTGCGCGGCCAAATTGCCGATCCGCACCTGGTCAATAAAACACGCCAGGGGCGCGAAGATGACATTCGCGGCTGCATCTCCTGCAACCAGATGTGCTGGGGAAGACGATCACGCGATTACTGGATTTCCTGCCTGGTCAATCCGTCCGCCGGGCGAGAATTCGAGTGGGGCGGTGATCGCTTTGAAAAAGCCGTTCGGGAGAAAAAGCTGCTGGTTGTCGGCGCCGGTCCGGCCGGTATGGAAGCGGCCCGTGTCGCCGCCGAACGCGGGCACCAGGTTACCCTGGTAGAAG
>JAOUJX010000549.1 GCA_029882955.1 Gammaproteobacteria bacterium | reverse complement strand
CGGGGCTGACATAGTACTTGCAGATGTGATGTAGCTGTTTAATCTCACAGCCTGCTTCCTCCTGACTTTCACGGATGGCAACTTCGTCTTCCGCTTCACCGCTTTCGACCACGCCTGCGACGCATTCCATTAACCAAGGAGTATCATTGTCATGGATGGCACCGGCACGAAATTGTTCAATCAAAACAACCTTACGCCGCTCCGGGTCATAGGGCAGGATGGCTACCACGGTTCCGCGTTCGAATATCTCCCGGGTAAACACTTCGCTCTGGCCGCCCGCGAATAACTCGTGCGAGATACTATATTCTTCTAGACGGAAATATTTTTCGAATAAAACTTCGTGCTTTTCGAGTTTCCAGTGATAATTCATGTTTTTTTCAGTAACCGTGTGACTGTCTCAAGATCTTCCTCTGTGTCGACGCCCGGGCCGGGTAGTTCGGCGGCTAAATCTGTGTGAATCCGGTAACCATTCCACAGTGCGCGTAATTGCTCTAGCTTCTCAGTCAGCTCAAGTTCGCAGTTAGGTAACTGACTGAAGCTATGAAGAAAACTAACTCGGTATGCGTATATACCGATGTGTCCGCAATAGCCTTGATAACCGCCATCGCGGTCGAAGGGAATAATCGAGCGACTGAAATATAATGCCCGGCCCTGGCTATCATGCACTAGTTTTACCTGGTTTGGATTCCGGGCCTCGCTTTCATCGATCTTTTTATACAGGGTAGCCATGTCGCACGAAGAGCTATCAAGATTTCGGGCGACCTGGGTTAAATTGGCGGCGGGCATTAGCGGTTCGTCGCCCTGTAAGTTGACAACGATGGTCTGATCATCCCAGTTTCTCTGTTCAGCAACTTCGAGTATGCGATCAGAACCGGTTTGATGCTGACTGGAAGTCAGCGAGGCCTGACCACCAAATTCGTGTACAGCGTCGAATATCCGTTGATCATCGGTAGCGACAATCACTTCTCGCGCATCGCTTTGTCCAGCCGATTCATACACCCATTGAATCATGGCTTTACCGTGTATCAGGCGTAAGGGTTTACCCGGCAGCCGGGTCGATGCGTACCGTGCTGGAATGACTATATGGAAATCGACACTCATGGTCTGCCCATCAGTTCAGTTGTTCAATTTCTTCGCTGGATAGCTCGCGGGCTTCTTCGGGTAACATGACCGGTATACCGTCTCGAATCGGATAAGCCAGGCGTGAGGCTCGGGATAATAACTCCTGGTTCTTTTTGTCGTATATCAACGGCCCTTTAGTGATGGGGTCAACCAGTATGTCGAGCAGGTATTTATCCATGGTGTTTGGACTCCAGTAGTTGAAATAGCTCATCCTGTAATGATTTCGACAATTCCAGTGTCAATGGCACTACCCAGACATTTTCCTTTGCAATGCCGCGTAATTTTACCGCATCTTTATGCGTTACCAGTATTGGTAATTCGGGTTTTAGAGCTAGATCCTGTGCAGTAAATTCGTAGTGATCGGGGAATTCATGCTCAATCGGATCGATGCCGAGTTGTTTCAAACTCGCAAAAAAGGTTTCTGGAAAGCCGATGCCTGCCAGGGCATGAACCTGTTGTCCCTGAAATTCTACAATGTGGCATTGTTGATCGGGATCCGCCAGATTCCATACCTGACCCAGCGATTCGATGATTTGATCACTATCGCGATTAATAACGATATCGACCTCCTTCAGTCGGTCTCGCGGCTCGCGTAGCGGGCCGGCAGGAATGATTAAGCCGTTACCAAACGCGACATAGCGGCATACCGCGATTTCGATATCACGTTGCAAGGCATAGTGCTGCAACCCATCGTCTGAAATAATAATATTGGTCT
>JAOUJX010000548.1 GCA_029882955.1 Gammaproteobacteria bacterium | reverse complement strand
ATCGATACCAAATTCGGTGGGATCCATAACATCCTCGATAGCTCCATCGGTTTTTTTGAGATCGATTATGCTGGGTTCGATAAAAGCCCTCGTGTTAGTTGAATAAACCACCTTAACTCGCGGTTTTAACAGGTTTTCACCCTGGTCCAGAACCACCGCCAGGCGCCCATTACTTAACTTCACCAGAGTGCCTACCGGATATATGCCGATCATGCGTACAAAGTGATCGAATATTGTTTCGTCAAAATGACTATTCTTCCAGCTCGCCATTTTTCGAATCGAATCGGCTGGCGCCCAGCCCTCCTTGTAACTTCGGTTTGATGTAATTGCATCATAAACATCACAAACCGCACCCATTTTTGCATACAGAGAGATGTTTTCTGCTGAAAGTTTTTCCGGATATCCACTGCCGTCCATTTTTTCATGGTGATGTAAACAAACGTCTAACGTCATTTCATCGACCCCCTCCGAGTCCTTTAACATCTCCCATCCCTGAACGGGGTGGGATTTTATAACACCGAACTCATTATCGGTTAAGCGACCTGGTTTGTTCAGGATTTCGTCCGGAATCGCCATCTTGCCGACATCGTGTAACAGACCGGCCATACCCAGTGATTTAACCAGAGACTCATCGAGGCCAATCTGCCGTCCTAACGCAATCATCAGCCCGCAGACTGCGACCGAATGCATATAGGTATAGTTATCGGCGGTTTTCAACCGGGTTAAGCTGATAAGCGCTCCCGGATTGCGTATCACCGAGAGATAAATTTCATTAGCGACAGGCAGAGCATTCTGGGCTTTTATCGCTTTGCCCATGCGCGCATCCTGAAACATCGAGGTGATTTTTTCTGTTGCCTCTGTCTGGATTCTGCGGGCAGATTCCATTTCCTCTTCCAGCGATACCGGAGCTTCTGTCGCAGGCTGTTTCTGTTCGGTTTTAACCGCTGGCTTTTTTACTGTCTTCGGCGGCTCGACATCCAGCCCTTTGTTTGTATCAATCCAGACCTGTTTAACGCCACTCGAACGGAGCAATTTAAGGTCTTTATTATCCTTAAGTTTGAATGCCGACTTCCAGAAAGGGGATTTTATCCAGCTACCTTCCAGCTTATCGATAAACATCCCGATTCTAATATTCTCAGTCGCTATTTTTTTTCGCATAGGTTATAAAAACTCTTCGAAATTGTTTTCTTTAGCATGGCTACAGTATAGGCCTAATTTCATCAAATTCCGAAATAGTCGAAACGTTAAACTACGCAGACAACAATACTATCGTTTGCGACCTTTGGCCTGAGTCCTTATTATATGCCGATGTTTCAATAGCTCCTGGAATACCTCCGGGGATGACGGTAATTCTAGATTATGCCCGCCAACAAATTGCTCTGGTCACCCGACCAAAAGCTTATCGACGAAGCCAATATCACTCGTTTCATGAGCGAGATTAATCAACGCTACGATCAGGCTTTTGACGATTACCAGTCACTGTATCAATGGTCCACCGACGAGAGCGAAAACTTCTGGTCATCGCTATGGGATTTTGCCGAAGTCATTGGTGACAAGGGCGAGCGCATACTGGTTGATAACGATGATATCGAAAAAGCCTGCTGGTTTCCTGACGCCACACTAAATTTCGCCGAGAATTTGTTGCGCCAGAATAGTGACGATGTCGCGATTTATTTTCGTGCCGAGGACCAGGCTGATTATTCCCTCACCTACAGGGACTTATACCAGCAGGTTGCCAGCGTTGCGGACTGGTTGAAGAGCAACGGCCTACAACCCGGTGATCGTGTTGCTGCTTATATGCCGAATATGCCGGAAACCGTAGTAGCGATGCTCGCGGCG
>JAOUJX010000204.1 GCA_029882955.1 Gammaproteobacteria bacterium | reverse complement strand
GGCACCGGAAAATCCACATTTCTTAGAACCATCACCGGCTTAAATCAGTCTAATCCAGCCCACAGAACCTGGGGAGAAGCGAACTATGCAGGGGAAGAGTTGTGGAGTTCACCGGTCTTTCCGGCATTAGTGTCACAAAATACCCGTTTGATGATATCGAGTATTCTGGAAAATCTTGTATTTGGCTTACCCGAAAGAAATACGCTAACTATTCCCCAGCAGCGTGAGCTGGCAGAGCGCCTGTTAGTCAAGGCTGGTTTAGATCATCTGGTAACCAAGTTGAATATACCTGTTACAGATCTCAGCCTGGCCGACCAGCGCCAATTGGCTATCTTACGACAGGCAGCCTGTAATCCTAGATTATTATGTATCGACGAACCAACAACTGATCTCAGTAAAGGAGAGGTTAAAAGGATGGTTCGATATCTGAGAAAAGAAATCCAAAACAGAGCGATATTGATGGTCACTCATGACCAGTCATTCGCTCTAAAGCTTGAAGGGAACACCGCTTTAATTGCGGGTGGATGGATTCAGGAAGTGCAGGAAACCGTAAAATTCTTCTCGGATCCTATTTCCGATGTGGCGAAATCTTTTGTTCAAACAGGGTCCTGTAAGTTACCTTCACCTAACGCCAAACCCGAACACGTTGCCCCCGAGTGGGTGGCATCTATTAGAAAGCCCCCCAAAGAAGCAACTCAATATAAAAGCCATGTACTAGGTCCGAATGGGTTTATGTGGTTAAAGAAAGGTCAATTGGCGGGCACCCCTCGACCTGGCCTGCTGATTGATATGGCAGATGATCTTAAAGCACTCAAACGCGTGGGAGTCACCCATCTTATTTCGCTGACAGTAAGACCGTTAGATTCTGATGAATGCAAGCAATTTGGCATAGAGGTAATCAGTTCACCGATACCTGATATGCACGCACCTTCGCCGCCGCAGGCGTTGGAAATTTGTCAACAGGTGGCTAAATTAATGGATAACAAAAAAGTAATTGCCGTGCATTGCCGTGCTGGTCTAGGTCGTACAGGCACATTACTCGCAGCGCAATTAATCTATGAGGGACAAAGCGCATTAGTCGCCCTGGAAAAAACAAGAAGCGTTGAATCACGCTGGATCCAATCTGAAAGCCAGGTGGCTTTCCTCGAAGAATTCGAACAGTTTTTGTTAACAATTGACAAGAGTTCGATTAGCCATAACACTATCGATGCAAGTGTTATGGCTTGACGTATCAAGCATCATTTATTTGTATTATTTAATAATATTCTATATTTAGAAAGGGGAAGAAATATGTCTTTAGACAAAGCTTTACAAGACGCAGTAAAAAATGTACCTGAAGCGGTTGCAGCAGGTCTGGTTGATGTAGATAGTGGCATGCTGTTAGGTGTGAAAACCGTCGACTCACATCCGAGCGAAGTTATCGATGTTCTTGCCGCAGCCACGGCGGATCTGTTCCAGGGTAGCAATGTTGTTACCATTGAAAACCTGTTCAAGAAAATGCGGGGCACAAAGGAAACGCAACATTATTTCAGAGAAATAATTGTTAATAGTGAAAATCTGGTGCATGTGTTTTGCCGTGGCGGAGAAAACGAGTCGATTGTATTTTGTGTGATATGTCGTGCTTCTACCAATCTCGGCATGGCTTTAACCAAAGCTCGAGCAGCTGCGAAGGCCTGCGAATCATCACTCTAGGCAAATAAATATTTGTGACGATTAAATTGGCACAGGGAAGTGCAATTTGTAATGAACGAGTGAAAATTCTAGATCCATGCAGGGCATCATGTGGCGCCGCGTCTGCGTCCGGAAAAGGATAGGTATGAACCCCGAATGCTTCTTGCTAAAGGGTTTTAAGTGGCTACACTATTTAGAGTGAAATGAGTTATTGTGAATGGTTCTCTCTTTAGTAAAAGTGGGTACATACAACAATAATCCGAGGGAATCTGGTTGGCAATCCGATAACAGGAAACCACTCTCAGATTTCTTAGTTTGAATTAATTTTTAAAATCAGGAGAGCGCGATGAGTAATACTAACGATGTATGTAAAGGTGTATTAAACGATGTATCAGACTGCCTAGCGTTGGGTGTGGTAGATCTCAATACAGGTATGTTAATGGGCGTCGCCCATGCGGTGGAGTATTTTTCCCAGAGCTATTTGGACGCCGTCGCCGCTGCCGCTGTCGATATGTTTCGCGGTAAGAACGTTCAACGTGTCGAGAGCCTGTTGAGCAAACAACGTGGTGAAGAAGTTAAAGATAGTTTTGATGAAGTATTCATTTCTTCAGCAACTGTATTTCATTTTATGACTGTAATTCACTCAAAAGAAGTGGTGGTGGTAATGGTGACCAAAAAATCTACCAACCAGGGTATGGGTTGGGCCGCACTTCGTGGATCAATCGACGATATTGAGGCAAGCCTGCCTTAAGTTAAGGAGATATAGTGGAGTGGTTTCCGCGACCATCTTCCCCCGCGGATCTCCTTGTCGTGGAGACCACTGGGCATTTAGATGCGTCGCAATTATTTGAGCTTCTGACCAGTCCGCTGGCGGAAGAGCTGCAGCATAAAGTTGGTGTATCAGGATCGGCCGATGGATCGGCCAAGGCCTCTACCCGGCTTCTGGCGACAGAGGACTGGATATTAAAGACTAATATTCAACAGGCCGAGCCAGAAGCCGAGACTATTACCAGGACACTATCTCAACAAATAGAGACTGGCCGAGGAAAGCCTATCTGGCATCCAGCAAAAGCCTGGTTTGCCATGATGGTCGATAATCAGTGGTACCCAGTAACGGCCTGTGCAAAGTTGGTCACACTACGCGAATTGCCAGAATTGGGGGAGCGAATCAAGGGCTGGTCACGATCAATCGAGTTGGCAGCCAGGATAAGTGTCGATCACAACATTGGTCTGGATATCAACCCGGCCAACTTCGGTCTCGATCCTCAGGGGCAAGCAGTCTCAGTCGACAGGAACGATATTTACTATCTTGATGACGAAACCTACTCAAGCCTCAGCCTGCTCGAAATAGGTGAAGCGGTTGTTTCACGTATTCCCGAAGAACCGGAAGCAGATTTACAGGTCTGGACTGAGTGGGGACAAGCCTTACAAAGTGTCATTGCCGGGGTTACGACCAGGCTAAACGATATTCTCGATTTTACGAGTGGCATTAACAGTTACCCTCTGACTAAAAAATTCTACCCGCAACGAGCAGCGCTGATCGAGGGGTTTTCGGTCGGCAATCAGTTACTCACATCCAGAAAAAAACCTTCGAAAAAAGATAAGCTTAAATCTCGATTTACTTGTGTGTTCGCCGATGTACACGGAAACCTGCCCGCATTGGAAGCGATACTGAAAGACGCTAAAAAGCACTCTGTTGATAGCTATCTGTTTCTAGGCGACGCAGTCGGCTATGGGCCCTGGCCCCGGGAATGTATTGCTCGTATTGCTGAACTTGAAGCGTCTATTCTTATTCGCGGTAATCACGACCATATTATCGGGGGTGACCTTAGTGTCGAGCACCAGGGGCTGAATCGACACGCGCGTGAATCCGCCACGTGGACCAGTAATCAAATTACCGATAGCGATCGAGAATGGCTAACTTCTCTACCAGTCGAATACGTTAATGGTAATTTTGTCGCTGTACATGGTGCTCCACAGGATCCGCATAAGTTTTTTGCCTATGTATACGAAATGACATTCCGTAATAATTTTAGCTTTATGGAAAATAATCAACAAAACGTGTGTTTTTATGCTCATACCCATGTCCAGTTCGCACATCGTCGGCAACCGGGTACACCGGACCCCATCGATAGCAAACTCTCACCGGCTCCACTACGATTGTTTGAAGAAGGTAATCGATATCTGATTAACCCTGGTTCCGTCGGTCAGCCTCGCGATGGTGACCCAAGATCGGCGTATGCTGTATGGGATCGTGAAAGCAATATCGTAATGTTTCATAGAGTGAAATATCCAATTGAGAAAACCATCGCCGAGATCCATCGTGTTGGACTATCCGAAGATCTGGCGTTGCGTTTGGAAATCGGGAGGTAGTTGTGCCATTTCTTGACGAAAAAACAAATAGTATCTATATCCGTGTTGTCTACGATGGCGCACCAGAGTCTGGAAAGACCACCAATCTGGAAATGCTCACCGAGCGGATCAGCAATCAGCGCAGAGGCAAAATGCATTCGCCTGGCACTACCAGTAACAAGCGTACCGTCTACTTCGACTGGCTCGCCGTTACCGGCGGCTTTGTCGAGGGTCGACGTTTACGCTGTCAATTAATCAGTGTACCAGGGCAAGCCATGCTGGCAGCGCGTCGATCCCACTTGCTGGACACGGCAGACGTGGTGGTTTTTGTCGCCGATTCCCGAAGAAGCGAGCTTGATCGAAATCGTGCAATGATTTCCGACTTGAGAGAGCGGTTGGGTAAACGTACCGAAGGAATTGCACCTGTGTCAATCATGTTACAGGCCAACAAACAGGACTTTGATGATGCATTGGAACCCAGAGAACTTGCCAGGGCTCTTGGACTCAGTCCGATAGTGCCGGCGCAAGCGGCGATAGCGAATGAGAATAAGGGCGTGCTCGAAGTCTTTATGCTCGCTGTACGGCTGGCTGCCGACCGGGTACGCACCTATTTAATGAAAGAAAAGATGACCATCGTTGACAAAGAGCATCTTTCTTATGAATATTTGCTGGAACAGGTTCAACAGGTAGACCTCAAATCTGAAGATCCGCTCGAGAAACTGGTTTTAGCAGCGTCAGATGCGACCGCAGAAAAGGAAGATATCGAAAGTGGCAGCGAGCCGAAAGACATACCGGCTAGCTCCAACCAAAAAGAATCTAAACTCGACACTCCCAGACTCCGCGTAGCCTCCGGAAAATTGGCCGATGACGCTCTGGCTCGTGCGGAGCAGGAAATTCAAGATAAATCATCTAAATTATCTGTTTCGAAGTCACCATCTCAACAACCCAAGCCTGATCAGAGAATTACAGCGTCAGATCAAAAAAATACGCCAATCGATATAGATCTCGGCAACCCGACCCGGGACAAGCCGCAGGTAGTCAGCAATTCAATAGAGGCAGTAGAGACTAGCAATCAAGATAATGCCAATGCTGAAGATACCAAGTCTGCCTCATTGGAGGCCGTGGTCAAAATGCCTAGGTCAAGTTTTCCACAACCGGGTATTGCTGCTGGCTGTTTGTGGCCACCAGTTACCGCACGAGCGGTGTTAGCATCGGTGGACGCCGAAGCAAAATCAGCAGTCCAGACGCCAGGTCCATGGTGCCCTCGAGGGTGGCTGGAGTGGGCCGCGGGAGATGATTGGATCTTGCACACGCACAAGGCAGGGGTATCCAATCTGGCAGCAGCACGTGCATTATTGATGGATACACTGCGATCGCATTCACGTCTCGGACAGTGCCTTCCTGATGGCCGAGCCATCGCACTGACTGAAGACAATGCCTCGTGGAGACTCTGGATTATTTCACCTAACCTGGAAACCTTCGATAAGACGCTATCGCAGTTAGTGGTAAAGGATAAAATTCCTGAACTCATCAGCGCCATTCACCGAGTTGTTCATGAAATGAAATTGTTAGTTGAGAAAGCGGCTGACAAACGCATCTCATTGGCACTGAAACTAGAAAATATCGCGATAACCCGTGACTCAGTGACGTATCTGGGGGAGGTAAGAGCCCTCGCAGGCAACCATCAAAACAGTGGCCCGCACCAATTACTGGAAGAGCTAAATGAATTCTTGCATGCCCATCCCGAGGTCAAATCGAAGTTACCATCAGAGCTGAGCCAGGAACTGATGGCGGAGTCGTCATAAGCATGACAACCACTCCAACACCTGTCAATTAAGGATTATTATGGAATATGTAATGGCTGTCGTGCATGCTGCCAGTGACCTCAATTACGTTGAGCGGTTGCTGGTAGAGAATTTCGATTTCTCCAGGAGAAAAGAGGGAAGCAGACGCATCGAACTGACTAATGGTGCAATCACAATTTTTCTGGTCGACCAGGATGGTGAATCTAATACTACGCTCCGATTGGCATTTAGTACTGGTGATCTACAAGCCTCTATCAACTCACTCGAAGCAGCCGGATTTGTCACAAGTGGTGGCCCGGAATGGGTGAATGAATGGCGGCAGGAGGTGAAACTCGTTGGGCCAGAAAACATTCAGGTAGATTTGTATCGAGAATATAATGAAGATGAGCTGGGTATAGTCCCTGATTTACCCAAGTCACTGGACTGGATGGAAGATGCGGAGGCAATGACCAGGCAACTATTGACTAGCGTCCCAATATCTTTTCGTGAGTCAGCACGAACAAAAGTTACCAAAAAGGCTGAAGCTAACGCGATAGTTGAAGGCGATACGATAGTTACTTTAGATGTTGCGTGCCAGGCAATAGTCGATATGACACCAGATTTTCAATATAAGACTTTGCGTACCGAAATGATCTCCAACGGTTTAAATCCAAACGATTATTTTAAGTAGACGAATCGCGCCAACACCTGATTTATTCGTTCTCTTATCCTGTTCTAAATGGGATACAACGTTAATAATGTCAGTGTTATGATTTGAGTAGTTTGGCATCATTTTTATTTTACTTTTAAACGAAGCACAACATTATTTTCGAGAAATTATCGTTAACAGCAAAAACCAGGTCCACGTATTTTGCCGTGGCCAAAATAATGAGTCGAGTGTATTTTGCATCATATGTCGCGCTTCAACCATCCTTAGACATTTTGATTAAAATCAAATCGTTATGATTTTCATTAAGATAGCATTAGAATGCGGTTTGGTTTCTCACAACAGATTTTGTATTAAGGGGACTTAAATTAATGCCAGATGTTACTATATACGAGGGAGATTCTGATGATAGTGGAAAGTCTCTCAGAAAAATACTGAAGCAATTAAACCATAAAGTCGAAGAAATAGAGGCTTGTGCTGTTATTTCTACCGACGGTTTAATCAAAGCCGAGTTACTCGGAGAAAACATCGACCATGACCGTTTTGGTGCCATGTGCGCATCTTTACTATCATTAGCTAAACAGGCAGCTATTGATACCGCCCGCGGTGAGCTCAAACTGGTGTTAATCGACGGCAATGCCGGGTCGATGTTAGTCGTACAAATCGGTCAGAAAGGCGTACTCGCGCTTTCAACAAAATCCGAAGCCAAATTAGGCATGGTGTTTCTCGAAGCTCGAAATGTAGCCAAACAACTCGCAGAAATCCTCTAATTATAAAACAGGTTAAACCCTTGGTTTCAATCACCTATAAGAATGAACGGTATCTCTCCCGGGATGGTGAGTCAGTCCTGGATACCTTACTTCGCCACGGAGTTAATGCACCCTTCTCGTGTAAAAAAGGCGTTTGCCACGCCTG
>JAOUJX010000006.1 GCA_029882955.1 Gammaproteobacteria bacterium | reverse complement strand
CGGCCGTAAAATTATGGCCGAGGAAATGAAAAACGGTGATTACAGCCGTGTCGAAAGCGATACCATCGCGCAAATGGCGGCCGGTGCCCACATGCTCGATGTGAATGCAGGTATACCGCTAGCGGATGAGCCTCGGATCCTCGCCGAAGCCGTGCAACTGGTGCAGAGTTTAACCGACGCCCCTTTGAGTATCGACTCGTCGATTATCGAGGCACTGGAGTCGGGGCTATCGGTTTATCAGGGTAAGGCGCTGGTCAACTCGGTGACCGGAGAAGACGAAAGCCTGGATCGTGTATTACCGCTGATCAAGAAATACGGCGCAGCGGTCGTCGCAATCTCGAATGACGAAACCGGCATTTCTGAAGATATCGATGTGCGTTACGAAGTCGCGAAGAAAATTGTCAATCGTGCCTCGGATTACGGGATTCCGGCCTGTGACGTGGTAGTCGATCCATTAGTCATGCCCATCGGTGCCATCAATACCGCCGGGCGCGAAGTGTTAAAACTCATTCACCGGCTACGTACCGAATTGAAGGTCAATACCACCTGTGGTGCCTCGAACATCAGTTTTGGGTTACCCAATCGTAACGGCTTCAATGGTGCTTTCATCAGCATGGCCATTCAGGCAGGTATGACGTCGGCGATCACCAATCCGTTGCATGCCGAAGTGGTTTCGGCAAGCATGGGTGCCGACGTTATGCTCGGTAAAGATCCGGATTGCGCACGATGGATTAAGCAGTTCCGCGAGCCACCGGCCGAAGGTGCCAGCGCTCGTGGTACCGGTCGCCGTGGCGCCGGTCGTCGGCGTCGGGCCGGGTAATCGCCAGCATTAAAAAAAGGCTTACGAATGACTGACGATGAAGTAAATATTTTGTTTACGCCTTCGGGACTGCGCGGGCAGTTCCCGACAGGCACTACAGTACTGCAGGCGGCGCAGCGACTGGGTGTCGACCTCGAATCGATATGCGGTGGTCAGGGGCAGTGCCGAAAATGCCAGGTTTTACCGCAGGAAGGCGAGTTTTCCAAGCACGGCATTACTTCGCGTATAGAACATCTGTCGCCATTCACCGAAACCGAACGTCATCATCAGTCGAAAAAACGCCTGAAAGACGGTCGTCGACTCGGCTGTAATGCCCGGCTTCTGGGTGATCTGGTAGTCGATGTCCCCGAAGAAAGTCAGCAACATAAACAGCATATAGCCAAGGCAGTGACCGCCTACGATATTCAGGTACAGCCTGCCCTGCATCTGTTCACCGTGATCCTGCCGGAACCCGATATGCACGCACCGATGTCGGATAAACGTCGTCTACAACAGGCCCTGATCAAAGAGCACGACCTTCCTTTGATGGATTGCGAAATGTCGCTTTTACGCCAGTTGCAGCCAGCGTTAGAAAAAGTCGGTCGTCAAATTACCGTGGCGGTGTATCAGTTTGAAAAAATAATCGCGGTCTGGCCGGGGCTTAGAAAAGATATATACGGTATGGCAGTTGATCTGGGTTCAACCACCATCGCTGCCCAGCTTTGTAACTTGATTACCGGCGAAGTCGTTGCCACCGCCGATACCATGAATCCACAGATTCGTTTTGGTGAAGATCTGATGAGCCGTGTCTCCTACGTCATGATGAACGAAGGCGGCGATACGGCGATGACCGAGGTCGTACGCGAAGCCTTTAATCAACTGGCAAAGCGAGCAGCCAAAACTGCCGGTATCCAGCTCGATGAGATACTCGATATGACCGTGGTCGCTAATCCAATCATGCATCATCTATTTCTCGGCATCGATCCGACACCGCTCGGTGGTGCGCCGTTTACTCTGGCGACTGATCAGATTCAGGTGATGCGCGCCGCTGAGCTCAATATTCATCTGCATCCCGAGTCGAGAGTTTGTACCTTGCCCTGTATCGCCGGGCATATCGGCGCGGATACTGCCGGCGTCATTCTGTCGGAGCGCCCCGATCTTTCTGAAGATTATGTGCTGCTGGTCGATGTCGGTACCAACGCCGAAATCGTCCTCGGTAACCGGAATCGACTGCTCGCAGCATCCAGTCCCACCGGACCCGCTTTCGAGGGCGCGCAGATAACCGCAGGACAACGCGCCGCACCGGGCGCCATCGAACGCGTACGCATCGACCCGGAAACACTGGAACCAAAGTTTCGAGTCATCGGCTGTGAAGCCTGGTCGGACGATCCTGCATTCGCCGAAAAGTCTGCCAAAGTCGGCGTCAGTGGCATCTGCGGCTCCGGCATCATCGAGGTCGTCGCGGAAATGTTTCTTGCGGGTATTATCGATCAGGATGGCGTGATCGGTGAAGTCGAAGGCAAGCCCAGTGCACGAATTGTCGAAGACGGTCGAACCTGGAGCTACGTCTTACACGATGGCGATAAGAATTTAAAAGTTACACAAAACGATATTCGTGCGATCCAGCTCGCGAAAGCTGCTCTGCATGCGGGCACGCGTTTACTCATCGATTACATGGGTATAGAAAAGGTCGACCGCATTGGATTCGCGGGTGCTTTCGGAAGCCATATCGATGTTAAATATGCCATGGTGTTGGGCCTGATTCCGGACTGCAATTTAGAACAGGTTGGTTCGGTGGGTAATGCCGCTGGCACCGGTGCGCGGATTGCGTTATTGAATTTCCCGTCGCGGGTAGAGATTGGCGAGATACTGCCCAAGGTGGAGAAAATTGAAACCGCGCTTGAACCGAAGTTTCAGGAATATTTTATCGAGGCGATGGCTTTGCCGCATAAGCTTGATCCTTATGTCGAGCTGTCGAAGGTGGTTGATATACCTGCACCTAAGCCCAAGGCTGAGAATGATGCGGCGGGTGGTGAGCGTAAGCGGTCTTCGAGGCGTAGGCGGAGTCGGGTTTAAGAAAATTCATCCAGCATCTTCTGTCGAACCACCCAGGCCTGCGCACTACGATCAGCCTTAATATCATTCATGGTAACAACCTGTCCCTGTTTAATCGCCTGGGTTACGGTAACTTCACTGGCCAAACCAATCGGCAGCGCATCAGCAGCCACACTGTCAGACGCAGGCATAAGCTTGCCCCAGACCGTATAACCACCTTCGCCATCGAGTACTTCTCCAACTTTGATATCACGCTTGGCAATGGCGACGACATCGCCGTTAAAACAAATCGGCGAGCCGGTTGGGTGGTTGCGCAATGCGGCGCTTAAGATGGATATATTCAGTTCAAGCCCGATCAGATGAAACGGTTTAAACATGGCTGAGTAACGACCACTATCGTCGGTATTCATGCCATACTGAGCAAAGCAGGCAGCACTATAGTCGTTCGGAGCTTCGAAGACGCAGTACACGCCCCAGCGTAGATCACGGGCAACGGGTCGACCGTCGCGTTCGAGGCTGGAGACGACTTCGACCTGCCCGGAAAATTCTAATTGGCCACCGGCGCTTTCGGGACGTAATACATGCGACAGATCTTCGGCGCCGCAGGCTGGGAAGGCTAGACCGTTAGTCGGTGCTTTTAAATCGGCTGCGTTGGCAATTGCCGCCATCTCGATGGATGACTTGGTGCCATCCAGAAATGAATTGAACATCTGGCTGCGCATACCGGCAGCGGCAGCTTGTTCTGCCGTTAAGCCGTAGTGCGACCAGACCGTGTCCGGCGTAGAGGCGTGATAAGTCGGCAGGTATTTGGTGCCTTTGCCGGCAGCAACGACTTTAAAGCCACAGGACCTGGCCCAGTCGACCATTTCCATGGTCAGCGCGGGCTGGTCGCCATAGGCCATCGAATATACCACGCCAGCCTGCCGGGCCTGTTTGGCCAGATAAGGCCCTGCCAGCACGTCGGCTTCGACATTTACCATGACCACATGTTTGCCATGCTCGGCACAGAGTAACGCATGTTTGATACCCGCTGCTGGATGCCCGGTGGCCTCGACTACGACATCGACCTGGTCACTGCTGATGAGGGTTTTTGCATCATCGGTGAAATGGGTGCCGGAGAGGCGGGCTTCGTTCCAACCGACTTCCCGGCATTGTGCCTTAGCCTGTGCTGGGTCGAGGTCGGCGATCATGCTGACTACTAGTCCCGGTGTGGTAGGTACCTGTGACAGAAACATCGAGCCGAATTTGCCCGCACCGATGAGTCCTACGCGCACCGGATTGTCATCAGTTTCGCGTTGTTTGAGTGATGAGTATAAATACATAGGTAATATTCACGGAAAGCGGCTGTTTGTGTATTGTCTAGAACCCTTTATGCGATGTAAAATTGTTTATGCCTTTTTGTGGTTTATACTACATCACGCATACACCGCTCTAAGTTCTGTTTACCTTAATTTTTAGTAATCTACTGGCAGGTATCATGTTCGAAAATATTTCCGCAGCACCGGCTGATCCGATTCTGGGTCTTAACGATGAATTCAATAACGATCCGCGCAGTCAGAAAATCAACCTGGGTGTTGGTGTCTACAAAGACGCGAACGGTAATACTCCCGTTTTAACATCGGTCAAAAAAGCTGAGAAAAATCTGCTGGAAATAGAGAGTACCAAAAGTTATTTGGGCATCCCCGGTTCGACTGATTATGCGCTGGCGGTACAAAAACTATTATTTGGTGATAACTCATCGATCATCGCCGATAAACGCGCGCAGACCGCGCAGGCACCGGGTGGTACCGGCGGTTTGCGTCTCGCCGCTGAGTTGATCAAGCGCGAGCTTGGCGATGTCACGGTGTGGATTAGCGAACCGACCTGGGCGAACCATATCGGTATTTTCGAAGCCGTCGGCCTGTCAATTGCACGTTACAATTATTATGACGCCGATAAGCACGATATCGATTTTGCTGCCGCTATGAATGACCTGGCCGCAGCCAAACCGGGCGATGTGTTACTGGTTCACGGTTGTTGCCATAATCCGACTGGCATCGATCCTGACGCTGCTCAATGGCAACAGTTGGCCGAGTTGTGCGCCGAAAAGAAATTGCTGCCATTATTCGATTTCGCCTACCAGGGTTTCGCACGTGGGCTAGAAGAAGACGCCGAAGGCCTGCGCTGCTTCCTCGATCACTGCGACGAAATGCTGATAGCCAGTTCTTTCTCGAAAAATTTCGGCATTTACAGCGAGCGTACCGGTGCCTTCACACTGGTGGCGCAAAACAGTGAGACCGCTACTACTGCATTCAGCCAGGTGAAAAGTATCATCCGTGTGATTTACTCGAATCCGCCCAAGCACGGTAGTGCGGTTGTTGCTCAAATCCTCGGTGACCCAACGCTCAAAGCCGAGTGGGAAGCAGAACTCACCAGTATGCGCGAGCGTGTACACAAAATGCGAAAATTATTTGTTCAGACCCTGAAAGACAAGGGCGTTAAAACCGACTTCAGTTTCATCGAGCGCCAGAGTGGTATGTTCTCATTTTCTGGATTGAGCAAGGAACAGGTCTTGAAGATTCGGGAAGACAACGGCGTGTACGCGGTTAACTCCGGACGTTTTAATGTCGCCGCCATGACCGAGGGGAATATGGAAGCACTTTGTGAAGCAATTGCCGCGGTAGTGGAATAAATCCATACCGGTGTCGGAGTCAGGTCTGACTCCGACACCCTGGAACTTTCATTACGAAATTGACTTAAATCAACGTCTAATTTTAGCTTATCCTGCTATTCTTCTGTCCAATGACAATAAACTGCATCACGACAAAAAGGAAAATCTCCATCCTGCGCATTACCGCGTTGGTGTTCCTGTTGCAGATGGTCTCACCCGCCGTTCAGGCAGTACTGGCAAATAATGTAGAAGGCTATACAGACACTGTCTGCACCATGAATGGCCAGAAGGCCGCCTTTATCATTCTGAGAAATAGTCAGGAACAGAGTAGCCCTACCTACTTTCAATGTTCAGCCTGCATTATTCAGGCTAATCTGACTGGTCTACCCAAAACAATTTCTTTGCAGGCCGATACCCGGTATTTTCTCGATTCCGTTGGGCAGGTTGAAGCGATCTATCCGGCTCCCAACATCATTTTTTATCCTCATTTTCTGAGCCGCGCTCCACCTGTGTAATCTCTGCTCGCTATTGGTTCAATCCTGTGGATTGAACTATCCCTGTTTTTAAAAATTTAAGAGATTACAAAATGAAATCAAATACAAGTCGTGCCCTCGGCACATTATTACTGTCCCTGCTCGCCTTTTCAGTCGCGGCTGAAGAATTAATGATTACTAACCCCTGGGTTCGTTCGGCGCCGCCGAATGCACCGGCACTGGGGGTATTCATGAAATTGAGTAATCATTCCAGTGACGAAATTGCTGTAGTCGAGGTGCGCACTTCACTAGAGGTAAGTCACGCGGAAATGCACCGCACCGTCATGACTGATGGTGTTATGAAGATGATCCCGCAAAAGCAAATTCCAGTGGCGGCTCATTCGTCTACCGAGTTGAAGCCGGGTAGCTGGCATATCATGCTAATGCAGCCGGAGCAGGTTCCGGTAATGGGCGATAGCGTCCATCTGACGCTGGTACTCAGTGATGGTACCGAGCAGATGGTAGTCGCCACTGTCCGTAAGGGTGAAATGAAGATGGACAGCCATAGCCATGAAATGAAGATGGATTGATAATGAAAAAGAAATTATCTGGATTTATCCCGTTTCTATCTGCTCTTGTTTTACTGCTGGCGGGATGCCAGCAGGAGCTGGCTTCGGTGAAAACCGAGGCAGCTTTCATACTACCTGAGGAGGCCGCGATCGACGGTCTAAAGCTGACTCATGTAAGCCAGGGTGATTTTGATAGCGATAGTGTGAAAGGCAAGTGGTCGCTATTCTTTTTTGGTTATACGCATTGCCCGGATGTCTGTCCGACCGAGCTCTACAGGATGGCGGAAATGATGGGTAAAATTGAGGCTGCTGCGGGATTGAAAATGGAATCTCCACAGGTAGTTTTTATCTCTCTGGACCCTCAACGGGATACACCCGAACTGCTGCAAAAATATGTGGGCTTTTATCACCCATCTTTTCTTGGCGTTACCGGGGAGCAATCGACAATTGATCGCCTGGCTAAATCAATGGGTGTTTACTACCAGCGAGTGTACCATTTAAACGGCAAGGTACTGGATCCTGTATCGCAGGAAAATGTGCCTGAAGGCCTGGAAAACTCATACCTGGTTAACCATTCGGCGGCTATATTTCTGATCAATCCGAGAGGAAAATTGCAGGCTGTTCTAACACCGCCACATGACCCTGATGTGATGATTCGAGACATATCGAGCATTCAAAGTGCCTGGCGTTAATCATGAAAACAGGTACCTGGCAGTTATAGCCGGATCGCTATTAGTGATGGTTGCCGGCTTGCTGACCTATCTGTTTAGTATGCGCACACCGGGTAATATCAGCCTGCCCGTCGTCGAGGGGTGTTTGTTACAGCTGGATTCCTGTTCTACGGCTCTGCCCGGAGGAGGAGAGCTTGTTTTTGAAATAACACCCAGACAACCAGTGGCGACCGATCCCCTCGATTTAAGGGTTGATTTTCAGGGGATAGAGCCGCAGGCGGTAGGCGTTCGTTTTAAAGGCGAGGATATGGCTATGGGATACCTGGAAAATCTGAGGTATCCGCTTGCGAAAATTGATACTGATAATCAGTCTATTCTATTCGAAGGCCAGGGCGGCGTGTTTGCCTGTTCGACGGGGATGATGAAATGGTTAGTATTCGTCAATGTCGAGGTTGACGGAGTGGTTTATGAAGTGCCTTTTAAGTTTGAGACGGGCAATTAGGCTAATTAACGGGTATTGCCTGCTCGCTCGCCAGACCTGTTTCACTGCCCTGTAGCAACTGCAATTTACGCCGTTCGTCGCGTGGCGGAATCCCGTACATATCGCGATAGCATTTACTAAAATGCGGTGCCGAGATAAAGCCGCAGGCGAGCGCGATATCAACAATCGATTTACTGGTTTGTAGTAACAACAATCGTGCTCTATTGAGCCGCAGGTTCAGGTAATAGCGAGTCGGTACACAACTTAAATGTTTCTGGAACAGGCGTTCGAGCTGTCGGCGGGAGATGCCGACATAGCCTGAAAGTTCGTCGAGGCTGATAGGCTCTTCGAGGTTAGCCTCCATCAGCGTCACGGCTTCGGTGAGCTTTGGTTGATTGGCCCCGAGGTGCAGGTGCAAGGGTACGCGCTGGCGGTCATCGGTGCTACGAATGCGTTCGCACATGGCTACCTCCGAGATATTGGCGGCGAGTTTGCTGCCATGAGTATCGCCGATAATTTTTAGCATCATGTCCAGTGAGGCCTGTCCGCCTGCGCAGGTGATCCGATCCCGGTCTATTTGAAACAGCTCGTCGGTGAACTGGGTGTTAGGAAATTCTTCACGCATACTGGCTATGTGTTCCCAGTGGATAGTGCTTTTGTAGCCATCGAGTAAACCTGCGCGGGCAAGCAAATAGCTGCCAGTACATAGAGTACCGAGGGTAAGATTTTTGCGCGTGGCGATTTTGCGTAAAGCGTGCTGTAGCGGTTTGGTCCAGCATTCGGAGACTTTGGTACCACTACAGACAAAGCAAATCGACATCTCGCCTGCATGTTCGATGCTGCCATCGGGCTTGATTTCCAGGCCGTTACTGGCGGCTACCGATTGCCCATCGATAGTGTAAATGCTCCAGCGATATAGATTTTCCTCCGATATTCGATTAGCGATACGTAATGCTTCGACCGCCAGCGAGAAAGCGATCATCGAGTAGTTGGGTACCAGCAGAAAGCCGAAATGATCGGGTTTCACTTCGGTGTTTTCGAGACTCATAGGCGAAAATCGACTCTACCAGACACCAGGAGTTCCGATGCTGGTTAATAATTAACCATAATTGACAAAATACTAGTCTTAAATACTGGCTAATGCACGAGTTATTTGTTGCTGCATCAGTCCTGTGAGCGTCTTATACCATGGAGTCAGGCATCGAATCCTTGCGCTGCTTGATATAGTCGAGCAGGGCTTCATCGATGGCCGGGTCGATAGCTGGTGCCTGGTAGTCGGCTAGTAGCTTTTTCCAGTGTTTGTTGGCGCGCTGCGCCTGGTCCAGGCTGCCTTCCGATTCCCATTGTTCAAAGCTGTTATTGTCGGCTAGCGGTGAGCGATAAAAAGCTGTTTTGAAATTATTCTGCGTATGCGTACATCCCAGAAAATGAACGCCCGGGCCGACTTCGCGAATCGCGTCCATGGCCTGGCCATTTTCTGACAGATCGACTCCGCCGAGTAGAATTTCCATCATGGCAGCCTGATCGGTATCCATGACAAATTTTTCATACCCCATGGACAGACCGCCTTCCATCCAGCCCGCCGTGTGCAGCACAAAGTTAACACCGGCGAGGACTGCTGGCATTAATGTATTAATCGCTTCTGAGGCGGCCTGTGCATCGGGTAACTTGGAGCCGCAGAGTCCACCGCCTGAACGGAAGGGAACACCGAGGCGGCGAGCCAGAGCGGCCATGGTGTATAGCACCAGGGCGGGTTCGGGGGTACCGAAAGTTGGTGCGCCCGACTGCATCGACATCGAGCTGGCGAAGCTGCCCATGATGACCGGGGCACCGGGATTGACCAGTTGCACAAAGCTTAACCCGGCTAATGCTTCGGCGAGTGACTGCGCGGCAGTACCGGCGACGGTGACGGGGGACATGGCGCCTGCCAGAATAAACGGTGTGACGATACAGGCCTGATTATTCTCGGCATAAACCTTTGCGGCACCGAGCATGGTGTCATCGAAGGTCATCGGCGAGTTGGCATTAATCAGACTGGTCGCATAAGTGCGGGGGCGGCCGGTTTCGGGATCGATATAATTTTCACCAGCGAGGATTTTAATCATCTCGATCGTATCCTGCGCACGCTCCGGAGCAGTGACTGAACCCATGAAAGCCTTGTCTGAATACTTGATATGTGAGTACAGCATATCCAGATGACGTTTGTTAACCGGGACGTCTACCGGTTCACAGATGGTGCCACCGGAGAGGTGCATGCTCGGTGATGAATAAGCCAGTTTAACGAAATTCTGGAAGTCTTCGAGAGTCGCGTAGCGCCTGCCTTGATCGAGATCGAAGACAAACGGGCTGCCATAAGCGGGCACAAATGCCGTGTTTTTACCACCGATACGGACATTACGCGCGGAATTACGCGCGTGGTGAGTGTATTCTGAGGGTGCTGAGGCCTGAATGATGGAGCGACACAGACCGCGCGGGAAACGTACCCGTACACCGTCAATTTCGGCGCCGCCTTTTTTCAGGATTTCGAGGGCCTCCGGCATGTCGCGGAATTCGATACCGGTTTCTTCGAGAATGGTGTCGGCGTTGTCCTCGATTAGCTGCAGACCTTCTTCATCGAGCACTTCGAAATAAGGGATCTTTCGAGTAATATACGGCGCGCTCGGTGCGCTGGCAGCTGCTGCCTCGGCACGCCGGCCCTCGCGTCCGCCTCGGCCTCGACGCCCTCGAGTTGATCTTTGTGTTTCGCTCATTGTTAGACTCCAAATTGGGTCAGGCCTGTATAGGCGGATGTTAATTTTAGTTGGCAAAGTATGGTTTTTGAACCCGGATAAGGCTAATCCAGGTACGACATCAAAATATTTGCCCGCGTCATATAAAACCGGGTGAAATCGAAATATCTATGGCGGACAGATTGTTTTGTTTAGAATGCCATTAAACAAAATCTTTATCATTGTCATGTCAACTGTAGTGCGAGGCTGTTAATCATCAACAAGACAGAAAAAATCGGCATACTGCTTTTTGAAGGATATCCGTTAATTCCATTTAGTTGTGTGGTTGACTCTCTGCGTACTGCCAATCGGCTGGCAGAGAGTAAATTGTACGAGTGGTATTACTATTCCCCTGATAGCACGCCGGTGTCAGCCAGTTGTGGTATTACCGTTCCAACCGAGCCTCTTTCCAAAGCCGTTGATCTGGAAACCCTGGTGGTTTGCGCACCGAATAGCGCGCAACATTTTAGTGATGTGAGTACGCTCAGAATTCTACAAAACCTGGATAAGCAGAAAGTCAATCTTGGTAGCGTGAGTTCGGGTAGTTTTGTGCTGGCTAAAGCCGGCTTGCTCGATCAGTCCCGCTGCACCATCCATTGGGAAAATATCCCGGTATTCAAAGAGCTATATCCGCATATAGAGGTCGCCTTCACGTTATACGAAATAAACCAGCGACGGTTTACCTGTTCGGGCGGTACGGCCGCACTCGACATGATGCTAAAGCTCATCGAAAATCAGTATGGACGGCCGCTGGCACAGGAGGTTTCGCAGCAATTTCATCACGACCGTATTCGTACCGATATCGATTCCCAGCAAATGGCCGATAGAATCGACCTGGCCATGAGCGCCCCAAAATTGATCGACGTCATCAACCTCATGGAGTCAAATATCGAAACGCCGTTGGCGTTGCCGGTAATTGCCGCAAGCTGTAACCTGTCTTTACGCCAGATTGAACGGTTGTTCCACAAATATCGAAGCGTAACGCCGAGCCAGTATTACCTGTCGATACGCCTGTCGCACGCCAAGCAATTATTATTGAATACCAACCGCAGTGTCATTGATATATCGATCGCCACCGGCTTCGAGACCCAGTCTTATTTCACCGCCTGCTATCGAAAGTTTTTTGGCAGCTCTCCGCGTAGCCACCGGACTCAGGTGGCAACCGAGCGAAATGGCTGATTAGGAAGCCGAGGATAAGAAGTATGAAGAAACCAGCTGTGACGGTTCTCGGTGCCGGTATTGTCGGCATTTGCTGCGCTATTGAGTTACAGCGTTCAGGCTACCAGGTTGATTTAATCGACCGGCGTGAACCCGCTAGCGAAACTTCTTACGGTAACGCGGGTATTTTCAGCCTCGGATCGATCGCACCGCTGGCTTCTCCGGCATTGTTATCGCGGTTGCCGGGACTGGCCGCTAACCGGTACACAGATTTTCGACTGCATTACCCCCATTTTCTACAACTGCTGCCCTGGATGCTGGCTTTCCTTAAGCGCTGTAATCGTAATACCTATTTTAAAGATGGCGAGTTGATTAATCGTCTGACGGTAGCCTCTGTAAAGGCGCATCAGGATTTGATTAAACAAAGTGGGGCGGAGCATCTGGCGCTTCATAATGGTGGCTTGCGTTTGTACCGGCAGGAGAAGACTTTCGAAAAGGATGCGCTGGAGCGAGAACTGTTCCGACGCTACCAGGTGGAATACGAGGTGCTGGACGGGGAAGGAATTAGAAAGCTGGAACCTGATTTGAATAACCGATTTGTCAAAGGGGTTTGGGTTAATCAGACGATATCGATTAAGGACCCGCAGGCACTTTGCCAACATTATGCGCGCTACTTCGAATCATTAGGCGGGCAAATAAAACAGCTCGAAGTGAAGGGTATTCAACAGGTAGGGGATTGCTGGCAACTGCAATACGAATCGTCGAAGCTGCAGACACCGAAACTGGTACTTTGTCTTGGAGCCTGGACGCCGATGTTACTTAAACCCTTGGGTTATCGTAATGTTATTGCCATCGAGCGAGGCTATCACAGCATGTTGGCTCCTCAGCCGGGCAAGGTGTTAAATCGTCCGATATTCGATGTCGACTGTAATTACGTCATGGCGCCAATGTCGGCTGGTTTGCGAGTATCGACCGGCTCCAATCTGACTTATAGAGAAACCAAACCGACACCGAAACAGATCGATCAGGTATTGCCGCATGCTCGTGAAGCTTTTCCGCTGGGCGAGGCGTTAATCGATGAGCCCTGGATGGGACGACGTCCGAGTACCCCCGATTCAAAACCGATTATCGGTCCGGCACCCCGGCATCAAAATCTGTGGTTAGCCTACGCACACGCGCATATGGGGTTGGGCATGGGGCCGATTACAGGGCAGATTATTGCCAGCCAGGTTGCAGGGAAGGCGCCGCCACTCGATGTTGCTGGCTGTTCGCCGAATCGTTTTTTTTAGATATGAATGGTATAAATTGCGGGATGATTAACGTCTATGAATCAGTATTACGATTTTGATCGCTGTTTAGATAGAGCGCATACCAACTCGGTAAAACACGACCGTTATGCCGATAGCGGGATTTTACCCATGTGGGTGGCCGATATGGATTTTAGTGTCGCGCCTGAAATTACCGGGGCAATAAAATCCCGTCTTGACCACGACGTATACGGCTATACCCATGTTCCCGAAAGTTTAAACGCGTTAATCGTCGAGCGCATGCAGCGCCTGTATCAGTGGTCGATTAAACCCGAATGGCTGGTCTGGGTACCGGGAGTCGTGGCAGCTGTGAATATCGCCTGTCGTTCGATAGGCGATAGTACCACTCAAACATTAAGTCCGGCGGTAGTTTATCCGCATATCCCCGAAGCCCCCGAGTTGAACAACCGTTGTTTGGAAAGGGTACCCATGACGTCGAGGTGGCAACGATGGGTAATGGATAACAAATGGCTGGCCGGCCGGGGCGATGTCAACGACAAGATACTGTTACTGTGTAATCCACATAATCCGGGCGGGGGTGTGTATCGTTGTGACGAACTGTCGGAGATAGCAGATATGGCTATAGAAAAAGACTGGGTGGTGGTATCCGATGAGGTGCATTGCGATTTAATCCTCGATCCGGATAAAAAGCATATTCCCATTGCGTCGTTAAACTCTGCGATAGAGCAACGTAGTATTACACTGATGGCAGCCAGCAAAACATTCAACCTGGCTGGACTGGGTTGCTCGTTTGCGATCATTCCCAATCAGCAGCTGCGACAAAACTTTAGAAGGGCGGCCAAAGGGATTATTTCGCATGTTAACCTGTTTGGTTATATTTCGACCCAGGCCGCCTATCAGCATGGTGATGAATGGCATCGGCAACTACTCGACTATCTGCGCATAAACCGTGATTATCTGATACGGGAAATTAACCAGATACGCGGTCTAAAGCTCGACCCGATCGAAGCGACTTATCTGGCCTGGATCGATGTGTCGGAATTGGGTCTCGATAATCCGTCTGTTTTTTTCGAACAGGCCGGGGTTGGCATGTCCCCGGGAAGAGACTTCGGTGATAATGGCTTTATGCGACTCAATTTCGGTTGTTCGCTAGCCACTTTAAAAGAGGCTGTTTCGCGTATGCGAAATGCGGTCAATCAGTATTGGATTAATAAAAATGTTTAACAAAGCTATCGTACGCAGGCCAGGCAAAAGTCTGGTCAAAGGAATTACTACTGCAGGCCTCGGCCCGCCGGATTATCAGCTGGCATTGAAACAGCATGACGCTTATATCAAAACTTTAGAGTCCTGTGGCCTCAGTGTTACGGTGATGGAAGCCGATGAAGACTATCCGGACGGCATGTTTGTCGAGGATGTGGCACTGCTGATGCCGGGTCTTGCGGTGATCACCCGGCCCGGTGCCGATGCGCGTCGTGGGGAAACGGTCAGCATGGAAAAGGCACTAAGAGAATTTTTTGATCAGATTGAAATTATCGAAGCCCCCGGTACGGTAGACGCCGGTGACATCATGATGGTGGGTAAGCACTTTTATATCGGTCTGTCAGAGCGTACCAATGCTGCCGGTGCTGAACAAATGATCGGGCATTTGCGCCAATATGGTTATGATGGATCGACCGTGACTATCAGCGAAGGGCTGCATTTTAAGTCATCGGTGTCCTATCTCGAGAATAATCATATTGTGGTAACCGGTGAGCTGGTCGAAAAACCCGAACTGGAGAATTTTTATCCAGTCGTGATTAGCACCGACGGGGCTTACTCGGCCAATAGTGTCTGGATAAACAATTCTGTGCTTGTGCCTTCGGGTTTCCCGCAAACCAGTCAATCGATTGCTGCACTGGGATACGAGGTTATCGAACTCGATGTCTCAGAGTTTCAAAAGCTTGATGGTGGATTAAGCTGTCTGTCACTGAGGTTTTGATTCTTGTTAGTCAAAGTGATTACCAGCTTATCGACAGACGTTGCCGGTCTAATACAGCAGTCTCGGGATTATCAGGCCAGCCTTTATCCGAGTGAAAGCATCAATCAGGATGATCCGGAATATCTGGTCAATGGTGATATGTATTTTGTTGGCGCCTACGATGGAGATAGCTTGTGCGGTATCGGTGGGGTGAAAATAATGCCGGATACCCCCGTCTATGGAGAAATCAAAAACCTGTTTGTCGACCCTGCCTGTCGTGGGCGCGGTGTTTCAAAGCTTGTCATGAACGCCCTGGAAAACTATCTGCTCAAAAAGAAGATCAATCTTTGTCGACTCGAATCCGGTGTCAGTCAACCTGAATCGCTAGGCCTTTATCGCAGCCTGGGCTATATGGAGCGCGATGCCTATGGCGACTACGAGCCCGACCCTTTGAGTGTCTTTATGGAGAAAATAATCAAATGAGTTTCGAAAAAGTAAAGAGAACATTAATCGGCGACTCTCCTGGAAAAACCACCGAGCTAAGCTATTTTCGTATCGGTCCAGAAAATGCCGAAAAGAAAGTGTATTTGCAGGCTGCCCTGCATGCAGACGAACAGCCCGGAATAATGATCCTGCATCATTTAGCCCCAATGTTAAAAGCGGCTGATCAGGCCGGAGAATTGAACGCCCGGTTCGTTCTGTTCCCTATGGTGAATCCACTGGGTATGGGCGATATCGAATTTGGTCAGCATCAGGGGCGTTACGACCGCGATACCGGGGTTAACCATAATCGGCAGTGGCCTGATCTGTATTCGGCAGTCGGTCAAAGTCTGGGTGACAGGCTTGGTTCAGATGAAAGAGAAAACATTCGTCTGGTGCGCGAAGCGGTAGCGTGCTGGCTGGATGGCCTTCCCCGGGTGAAAGCGCGTGATCAATGGCGCTATGCCGTGGCCAGTGAAGCCTACGATGCCGATTATGTATTCGACCTGCATTGCGACGACGAATCGTTGCTCTATATTTACAGCGTGCCTCAGCAACGGGAAACCATGCAGGTTCTGGCGAACTACACGGGTGCCGTTGCGACAATACTCGCTGAAGACGGCGGTGGTCAATCTTTTGACGAGGTCTGGCCGGCACTCTGGATTAAGCTGGCAAAGGAATATCCTGATAAGGCTATCCCGATGCTGACGGCATCCTGCACGCTGGAATATCGGGGTCAAATCGATACCTTCGATGCGATGAATTCCGAGGATGCTGAAAACCTTTATGGTTATTTTCAGACCGAGGGTTTGATTGGCGGGGAGGCGAAAGGAAGTCCGATTCAAGCCCCGGCGGCTACCGATTTAAGAGCAACCGAAATTATTCGCGCCGAACACAGCGGGCTGTTGGCCTATTGTGTCGAACTCGGTGAAAAAGTGGTTAAAGGACAGAAAGTAGCCGATTTAATTCATCTCGATGGTGAGCAGGCCTTCGAAGGACGCACCGCTGTTATTGCCGGCACCTCCGGGATTGTTTTATCGCGCAATACCAATAAATATGTCTGGCGCGGCGCAGGGATTACCAAAATTGTTGGCAGCGAGATACTGGAATCTCGCGCGGGGCTTTTGCTGGAGGATTAAAATTGCGGCCTCATTTTGACCTGGCCTTCGCAAAAGCCGCCGCAAAAGCACTCTCAGGCTGATTTTCTGTCCTGGTCGATTGCTTCACCGGTGCGCGCACTGGCTTATTTGACCGCTTTGTCTGCCCGTCATCGGCTTGCTGGTCTCTGGCAGAATCGCCAAGACGCATACTCAATGCAATGCGTTTGCGCTGTACGTCAACCGACATTACCTTGACTTTGACTATGTCACCTGTTTTGACAACTTCGCGGGGATCTTTGACAAATTTATCGGCCATAGCTGAGATGTGCACGAGTCCATCCTGATGCACGCCTATGTCGACAAAAGCGCCAAAATTGGTGATGTTGGTCACATTGCCTTCGAGTAACATGTCGGGTACCAGATCGGTTAATTTCTCGACGCCTTCCTTAAAACGCACTACCTCGAATTCGGGCCGAGGATCACGACCGGGTTTATCCAGTTCGGTAATAATATCCTGCACAGTCGGCAGGCCGACTTTGTCGCTGACAAAATCTCTGGCGTTGATTTTAGCCAGCAGGGTTTTATTACCCAACAGGTCGACTACTTCACATTGATTCTTGGTCGCAATATCCTGCACTAATGCGTAGGATTCGGGGTGAACCGCAGAGGCGTCTAGCGCGACATCACCATTTTGAATACGTAAAAATCCGGCGGCCTGTTCAAAAGTTTTGGCGCCCATGCGCGGTATTTTTTTCAATTGCTCCCGGCTTGATATGCGACCATTGGCATTGCGCCATTCCACGATATTGCTCGCCTGTGTTTCGCTTAGGCCCGAAACCCGGTTGAGTAATGCAACCGACGCGGTATTGACTTCGACACCGACCGCATTTACACAGTCTTCGACCACCGCATCGAGCGACCTGGAGAGTTTAAACTGACTCACATCGTGCTGATACTGACCAACGCCGATCGATTGAGGGTCAATTTTGACCAGTTCGGCGAGTGGGTCCTGCAGTCGACGCGCGATAGAAATCGCACCGCGTACGGTGACGTCCAGGTCGGGGAATTCGTTCGAGGCAAATTCCGAGGCTGAATAAACCGAAGCGCCTGCTTCGCTCACTACCACCCGGGTCATCTTAAGGTCTGGATGTTTGCGAATTAATTCAGCCGCGAGCTTTTCGGTTTCACGCGATGCCGTGCCGTTACCGATCGCGATTAACGAGACGTCATATTTCTTAGCCAGCTTTGCCAGCGTGGCGATCGATTCGTCCCATTGGTTTTTCGGCGCATGTGGGAATATCGCGGTGTTATCAAGGTATTGTCCGGTGCCGTCGACGACAGCGACCTTGACGCCGGTGCGCAGGCCCGGGTCGAGCCCGATAGTCGCACGCTGACCTGCCGGGGAAGCTAGCAGGAGGTCTTTTAAGTTATCGGCAAACACCTTGATCGCTTCGGCTTCGGCCGCCTCACGTAAATCACCGAGTAAGTCGTTTTCGATCTGCATCAATAATTTAACGCGCCAGGTCCAGCGTACGACCTCGGTGAGCCACTGGCTTGCGGCGGGTTTACCAACCCAGTCCGAGCCGGGAGAATAAGGTATGCCGAAGGTTTGTGCGATCGCCTGTTCACAAGGGTGGATATCGTTATGTTCGAGGTCAGGGATATCGAGTTTAAGCGACAGCACCGCTTCCTTTCGGCCCCTGAACAACGCCAGTGCCCGGTGCGGCGGTACCTTGCTAATGGGCTCGCGGTAATCAAAATAGTCGAGGTATTTCTCACCCTTCGACTCCATATCCTTGCTAACACTACTCATCAACATGCCTTTGTCGGCAATTAGGCTGCGTAGGCGCGCGAGCAAATCGGCGTCCTCGGCGAACCGCTCCATCAGGATAAACCTGGCACCATCCAAAGCGGCTTTGACATCGGCTACCTGATCGTTGATATAGGCAACGGCCAGCTTTTCAGGGTCGAGATTAAAATCCTGCATGATGGCATCGGCGAGCGGTTCGAGTCCTGCTTCAATTGCGATCGCCGCTTTGGTACGACGTTTTTTCTTATAGGGTAAATACAGATCTTCGAGTCGAGTCTTGGTGTCTGCCTGTTCGATTGCGCTGCGTAACTCCGGTGTCAGCTTGCCTTGCTCTTCGATACTGGCGAGCACGCTGGTACGGCGCTCGCCAAGCTCACGCAGGTAGATCAGGCGTTCATTGAGCTGGCGCAACTGACTGTCGTCGAGTCCACCGGTAACTTCCTTACGATAACGCGAAATGAACGGTACTGTGGCGCCTTCATCGAGCAAGGCCATCGCGGCATCCACCTGTGATAATTGAACATTTAGTTCCTGGGCAATAATTTGAGTAATAGCGGTCATAGGTTAAGGCTTGTCGGCTTTATTTATAGTGGAGCGGATTGGGAGTTTTCGTTTTCAACGAGGATTAATGGAAGGCGATTCTAAGCGAAAACCGATGGCTTGCAAGGTTATTTGAGGGTAATTATCGGTTTGTTTTTGGACGGTTATTACAATCGGTTGTTGCTGGGTGCTATGACAACCCTCTCCAAATCTTCAGAATCGTAATCACGCGCGTGATGCCGGGCCTGAGCGGCGCCTTTCGGGAGAACCTCGGCTAACTTTCGGGGTATAATTTTATTTTTAACATAATATCAATGAGGACAAAAAAATGGATAAAGACCTTTTCGAAACCGGCCTGGCGCAACGCAAGGCAACTCTTGGCGCAGAATACGTTGAAAAAAATCTAGCGGCCGCAGATGATTTCACCCGGCCATTTCAGGAGGCGATGACCGCCTGGTGCTGGGGCTTTGGCTGGGGCGACGACGCCATCGATGCGAAAACCCGCTCAATGATGAACCTGGCGATGATCGGCGCTCTGGGCAAGATGCATGAATGGGAAATCCACTGCCGCGGCGCGATTAATAATGGCGTCAGCAAGGAAGAAATTCGCGCCATTATCCATGTGGTCGGCATTTATTGTGGTGTGCCACAGTCGCTGGAGTGTTTCCGCGTGGCGCGCAAAGTGCTGGAAGAGGACGGGCAGCTTTAGCGCCCGGGTAGTCCCTAATATGAAGTCGGGGTCATCCAGAGGCCCCGAATGAATTCAATCCTCTTGAATTCAGTATCATCTCACCTATCAGGTGCTTTTTGTTAAAAAGTCATCATTTTCTCAGATTGACCTATACTCGGTTTTGATTAACAAAAAAACTTTATAAAACGGTTGCATGGTCGATACCCCGATTAACCAATGCTAGCAGTGACAGAACCGTTTGACCTACAGGCGTTAGTTTTTGTTATAGCAAGTGACGAGTATCAGGAATATTAGAGAGAAGATATGAAAAATAATCAGCCGGTTACAAACAATGAATTGAAGATGCGGGACGGCCAGATTCTGGTATCGCGTACCAATCTCAAGGGTATCATCACCTATTGTAATGAGAATTTTATCGAGATGAGTGGATTCGATAAATCCGAACTCATCGGTAAAAACCATAATACGGTGCGGCATCCGGACATGCCGAGCGAGGCCTTCGAGTGGTTATGGCAGGATATAAAACAGGGCCTGCCCTGGAAAGCACTGGTTAAAAACCGCCGTAAAAACGGTGATTACTACTGGGTCGAGGCCAATGTAACGCCGATTTATAAAAATGGACAAATTGTAGAATATCTGTCGGTACGGCAAAAGCCCAGTGATGCACAAATTGCCGAAGCAGAGAGTCTTTATCGGGATATTAATAATGGCAAGGTATCCTTATTTAAGAAAACCCTGTGGCAGAAAATCAACCCGATGCCGCGCTTAAATCTCACCGGCAAGTTCGTAGTGGCCTTTGGACTAATGATATTAACCGTATTGGGTCTATCCACTGTAATACTGATAGAAGATCAGCCCCTGGCCGGATTCTCGGCCGGACAATTTGTTAGTTTAGCGATTTTTGTCCTGGCGATAGCGGCTTTTTCGGCGGTAAAACTGGCGCGTGGTATGGTGAAGCGGATGCAGGATGCATTACAGGTGTTTTCCGGTATTGGAGAAGGTTTTTTTAATAATCCGATCGACCTGGCACTCGATGATGAGTCCGGCGAAGTCATGAGGGCGTTGCAAAAAGTCCAGGTCACCCTGCTGGCCAATATGGATCAGCAGCTTGAAGCCGCCAACGAAACGGCGCGTATCAAGATTGCGCTGGATAATGTTTCTTCCAATGTCATGGTCGCCGATAATGATCGTAATATCATTTACTGCAATAAGAGTGTTGATGAAATGCTCAAAAATGCTGAATCTGACCTCAAGAAAGATTTGCCTAATTTCGATGCCAGTAATCTGATGAATACCAATATTGATCAGTTCCATAAGAATCCGAAGCATCAATCGGATTTGCTAGCAACATTTACCACTACCTACAGTGCAGAAATAGTCATAGGTGGACGCACCATGAAGCTGGTCGCCAATCCGGTTATAGATGAAAATGGATCTCGCCTTGGTAGCGTGGTCGAGTGGGCTGACAGAACAGCCGAAGTCGCGATCGAGCAGGAAATTGAGCATCTGGTCGATGCGGCACAAAAAGGGAACCTGGACTCCCGTTTAAAGCTTGAGGGTAAGACCGGTTTCATGGAAATACTGGCTCAAAACCTGAATGGAATGCTCGACGTGCTCAGCGGTACCTTCGCTGATGTCAATCGGGTTATGAGTACGCTTTCGACCGGTGATCTGTCGCACAAAATTACTTCAGACTATGAAGGTATTTTTGGTGAAGCCAAGGAAAACGTCAATAACACGATTAATCGCCTCAGCGAGATCGTCAGTGAAATTCGTGGCGCTACCGATGAGATAGTGAGTGGTTCTGAAGAAATATCGTCGGGCAATAATAGCCTTTCTGCACGTACCGAACAGCAGGCGAGTGCGCTAGAGCAAACAGCTGCGAGTATGGAAGAATTATCCTCGACTGTTGATCAAAACGCCAGTAATGCGCAAGAGGCGGACAAGTTGGCGACGACTGCAGTGGAAACAGCCAGGCAGGGTGGAAGCGTTATCACCGATGCGGTATCCGCGATGACGGAAATCAGTGAGTCCAGCAATCAAATTGTTGAGATAATTAGTGTTATTGATGAAATCGCATTCCAGACCAACTTACTTGCTTTGAATGCCAGTGTAGAGGCTGCCAGGGCGGGTGAACAGGGTCGTGGATTCGCAGTTGTTGCCAGCGAGGTGCGTAATCTGGCGCAACGCTCAGCGACGGCTGCCAAAGAAATCAAGGATTTGATACAGGATAGTGCCAGTAAGGTTCAATCGGGTTCTGATCTGGTGAATGAATCGGGCGAGTCGCTGAAGGCGATTGTTGAAGGTGTGCAGAAAGTGGGTGACATTATCAGCGAAATAGCGGTTGCCGGCAGGGAGCAGAGTGAAGGTATCAGCCAGGTCATGGTTGCTGTCAATAGCATGGACGAGATGACTCAGCAGAATGCGGCCCTTGCGGAAGAAACCTCAGCCGCGAGTGTCTCCATGAACGAGCGTGCTCAAAATATGAGTTCGAATATGGAGTTCTTTAAGTTGTAAACTTTCTAATAACGGCTCTGGGTCTGCAACCGGAGTCGTTATTGACTAACGTTTAAATCGCCCGGTAAAATCAAAAATATCTTCCAGCTCTTTCAAACGAGAACTGGTTTCCGGCCAGAGTTTTTCTTCCATCGCGGCGATAAGGGATTCGATTAAAAATAAAGTGACGACGCCGGAATCCCAGCCTGAAGGCGCTTCAATTCGGCAGCTAAAATAATGGGTTGTGTAGCTGGTGATCGGCGATAACCATTGATCGGTAAACAAAACTATTTTGACATTTCTTTCATTTGCCAGCTTGGCGAGTTCTAGTAAATCGGCTTCGTAGCGGCGCACATCAAAAATTACCAGTACGTCGCCTTCTCGAACATTTAGCAAATGGTGCGGCCACAGTCCTGACGATGCTGGCAGCATGTGAATATCTTTACGAATCACCTGCAGGTGGGTTTGCAAATAATCAGCAAAAGCGTGCGTGATTCGACCACCAACAATATGAATGCTTCTTTTTTTGTCGGAGAGAAGAGTCACCACATCGTCGAAGGATTCGGGGTCAAGCTGCTTTAGTGATTGTCGTAGGTTGTTGGTGATCGAGGTCACAAACTGGTTGAGAATATGCTCGGCGGGTACATTGTTGGCCCAATGGTCGTGTTTGTCGATTGGATCGGAAAGCGTTTGTTTGAGTTCATCGTGCAATGCGGTTTGAAAAGCCGGAAAGCCGGTAAACCCCAGTTTCTTTATCGTGCGCATCACCGTGGGTGTGGAGACTTTGGCCTGATGAGCCAGCTCCATAATAGTGCCCAGGGCCGCCATAGGGTAATTGGCGATTAAGGTGTTGGCCAGCTCGCGCTCGGCGGGCGTAAATTGGTCGAATCGGGTTCTTATTTTTTCAGCAACAGTCACAACGCGCCCTTTAATAATGCCTTCTGTAATAAATTTGACATAATTATTAATGTTTGTAAATATTGTTACAAAGATTAATAACTGCTATTTCCAGGAATAATAACGACATCATGACCAAACTGGTAGAGTCACTCATCTCTAATGAACCCGCTGCGGTCATTGCAAACGCCGATGGCAACAGTGAGGTGGTGCTAATATGTGAGCATGCTGGTCGAGAGCTGCCTGAATTTATCGGGTCGCTGGATGTCGATGATGAAGTCATGTCATCGCATATTGCCTGGGACCTGGGTGCTGCCGAATTATCACGACAACTATCTGAAATACTCGATGCGCCGTTGATCATGCAGCGCTATTCCCGACTGCTATACGATTGTAATCGAAGTTTTGACGCAGTGGATGCAATTGTTGAAGAAAGTGATGATATTTTTATTCCCGGGAACGCGGGTCTGTCGAAGTCCCAGCGACAACAACGCCACGATATAGTGTACCTGCCTTTTTTTGAGGCGATTAAAGAAATTGTTGAAAGCCGCATTGCGACTGGTCTCCAGCCGGTTATCGTCACCATACACAGCTTTACACCGGTATATAAAGGTCAGCAGCGTACTGTTGAACTGGGAGTCTTACACGATACGGACTCCCGGCTGGCGGATAATATTTTATCGTTTACGCAGGAGGCCGATGGCTATCGTGCTGCTAGAAACGAACCTTATTCGGCCGAGGATGGCGTGACTCATACCCTGATGACTCACGGCGTCAAAAATCAATTGCCGAATGTCATGTTTGAAATACGCAATGATCTGTTGGGTGATAACAGTGCCCGGGAAATCTGGGCCAGACGGCTGGGTAGTCTGATCAATCAAGCACTTGAATCGTTGGGGGAATAAGTAGTGCCACGGTTTTTAAAACAGTATGTAGCTTTTGTTGAAGCCATTAATTACCGTCTTGGCCGCATCGTCATGTATGGCATTTTCGTCATGGTCGGTATCCTGCTTTGGTCCTCGGTGTCCAAGACATTCTTTCTGCCATCGTTGTGGACGTTGGAATCGGCCCAGTTTGCGATGGTGGCATATTATGTTCTCGGTGGTCCCTACTCGATTCAACTCGGCTCCAATGTGCGAATGGACCTGTTTTATTCGCCCTGGTCGGATCGGAAAAAGGCCTGGGTTGATGCTTTTACGGTTCTGCTCCTCATATTTTATCTCGGTGTGTTGTTGTGGGGTGCGGTCGATAGCACGCAGTATGCGATTCAATATAACGAACGCAGTTACTCTGCCTGGCGGCCCTATATGTGGCCGATTAAAGTGGTTATGTGTCTTGGTTTCACGCTGATGTTGCTGCAATCAACCTGTGAACTCATTAAAGATATCGCGAAAATTCGCGGGGTGACGCTGTAATGTCCTATGAATTAATTGCGCTATTAATGTTTTCGTCGATGATGCTGATGCTGTTTACCGGGCAGCGCGTTTTCGGTGCTATCGGTGCAGTCGCGGCGGTCGCGGCGCTCACTTTATGGGGAACCGGTGGCTCGGATATTCCATTCTCATCGGCGATGAAGTTAATGAAATGGTATCCACTTTTAACTCTACCGATGTTCATTTTTATGGGTTACATATTATCCGAGTCGAAGATAGCCGATGATCTGTACAAAATGTTTCATGTCTGGATGGGCAACATCCATGGCGGGCTGGCGATAGGCACGATTGGTTTAATGGTGCTGGTCTCGGCGATGAATGGTTTGTCGGTCGCGGGAATGGCGATTGGCGCCACCATTGCACTACCTGAATTGCTGCGTAGAGGCTATGACAAACGTATGGTAACGGGGGTTATCCAGGCGGGTTCGTCTTTAGGTATTCTGGTGCCGCCCTCGGTAGTGCTGGTGTTATACGCGATGATTGCGCGTCAGCCCGTGGGGCAGCTCTGGCTTGCCGGGGTATTACCGGGTCTGATGATGGCGGCGATTTTTGTTGTTTATATTGCTATTCGTTGTCGCCTTCAACCCGAACTTGGCCCGGTGCTTCCGCAAGAGGAACGTAACGTACCAATGCGAGAAAAGCTGCGCCTGCTGCGAGCGGGCCTACTGCCAATTTTAATCTTTGCCGCAATGATGGTGCCTTTTGTGAATGGCTGGACCAGCCTGGTTGAAAGCTCGGCGATCGGTGCGATGACGGCTTTTATGGTCGCGGTTATAAAGGGCAGAATGAACCGGGAAGTATTCGAGACCTCGGTGCGGCAGACACTGGCGATATCCTGCATGTTTATGTGGATCATCCTCGCGGCGCTAGGCTTTGGCGCAGTATTCGATGGTCTCGGCGCGGTCAAAGCGATCGAAAATCTATTTACTACGCAGTTCGGGCTGAATCCCTGGACGATTCTGATTTTAATGCAGTTGTCTTTTATTCTGATGGGGACTTTTCTCGATGATACTGCGATGCTGGTAATCGTTGCACCGCTCTATGTGCCGCTGGTGGATGCCCTCGGATTCAACCTTATCTGGTATGGCGTTTTGTATACCATTACCACGCAAATTGCCTATATGACGCCACCGTTTGGCTACAACCTGTTTTTGATGCGTGCTATGGCACCGCCGGAGATTACCCTGCGGGATATTTATAGCTCCATCTTTCCTTTTGTCATTGCGATGATTTTTGCGTTAATACTGGTGATGGTATTTCCACAGATCGCGCTATGGCTTCCCGAGTCTATTTACGCACGTTAAAAATATTATGAAAACGGTGAATAGAATATTAGTAGCAAATCATATATACCTAACGGAGGAATCTTATGACTACTGAAGATAAAAATAGCAGAAGAAAATTCTTGAAGACCGCCAGTGCGGGTCTGGCGGGAGCAGCTACTTTGAGTGCTCCAGCCGTACACTCCGCAACCAAATCGACCATAAAATGGCGTATGCAGACTTATGCCGGTGCCTCGTTAGCGGCGCATGTTATCAAGCCTGCGATCGACTCGTTCAACAAGGTTGCTGGCAGCGATATGCAGATCGAGCTGTTTTATGGCGACCAGCTGGTACCTACCGGAGAGCTTTTCCGCGCCATGCAAAAGGGTACTATCGATGCTGTGCAGTCGGATGACGACTCAATGGCGTCACCGACCGAAGTCACCGTGTTTGGTGGGTATTTCCCATTCGGTAGCCGTTACTCACTCGATGTGCCGGTGTTATTCAATCAATATGGTTTGAATGAAATCTGGGACTCTGAGTATTCCAAGGTTGGTGTAAAGCATATTTCAGCCGGTGCCTGGGACCCCTGCCATTTTGCTACCAAAGACCCGATTAATAGCCTTGCCGATTTAAAAGGTAAACGTGTCTTTACTTTCCCGACCGCGGGTCGTTTTCTCACGCAGTTTGGTGTGGTTCCGGTAACTCTGCCCTGGGAAGATATTGAGGTAGCAGTGCAAACCGGTGAGCTTGATGGTGTCGCCTGGTCGGGTATTACCGAAGACTATACGGTTGGCTGGGCGGACGTTACCGACTATTTTCTTACCAATAACATTTCCGGTGCCTGGGCAGGGTCATTTTTCGCCAACATGGATCAGTACAATAAGTTACCGGACCGCCTTAAAGAACTGCTTAAATTGACTATGGATAGCTCGCACTATTACCGACAGTGGTGGTACTGGGGTGGTGAAGCTTCGTTGCGGGTGAATGGTACCAAGATGAAACTGACTACGATCCCGGATAACGAGTGGGCTCAGGTGGAAAATGCCGCAGTCAAGTTCTGGGATGAAATTGCCAGCGAATCGCCTATCAAGAAGAAGGTGGTCGATATCTTTAAAAAGTACAACTCCGATATGCAAAAAGCCGGTCGTCCATACCGCTATAGTTAGGCATATTAACTCCGGCGCCCGGGGGCGTCGGAGTATTTCAATTCTACATTTTTACGAACAGGAACAATTTAATGATGGGTATGCTCACACTGGATCATCTGCGACAGGAAGTTGAATCAGGCCACATCGACACGGTGCTTGCCTGCCTGGTTGATATGCAGGGACGGCTGATGGGAAAGCGCTTTCACGCGCAGTATTTTGTCGACACGGCCTGGCAGGAAACCCATAGTTGCAATTATCTATTGGCGACTGACATGGAAATGGAAACTGTCGAGGGTTACCAATCCACCAGTTGGGAGGCTGGCTATGGGGATTATGTGATGAAACCCGATTTGTCCACGCTACGTCGTATTCCATGGCTCGAAGGCACAGCCCTGGTGATTTGCGATGTTCTGGATCACCACACCCACCAGGGCGTGCCGCATTCACCGCGAGCGATTCTGAAAAAACAGGTTGCGCGCCTCGAGGCGATGGGTATGAAGGCATTCATGGCTTCCGAACTGGAATTCTTTCTTTTCGACGATAGTTACGAGAGCGCACAGGAAAAAAGATATAGCGGTCTCAAAACGGCTAGTGCCTACAACGAGGACTACCATATTTTTCAGACTACCAAGGAAGAAGAAGTCATGCGTGCGATTCGTAATGGCTTGCAGGGCGCGGGAATCCCGGTGGAAAACTCCAAGGGTGAAGCCTGTTCCGGTCAGGAAGAAATTAACGTGCAGTATACCGATGCGTTAACCATGGCAGATCGCCACGCTATCATCAAGAACGGCTGCAAGGAAATAGCCTGGAGCAAGGGCCGGGCCTTAACCTTTATGGCGAAGTGGTCTTATGCCAATGCCGGGAATTCATCGCATGTGCATCAGTCGCTATGGAGTGCCGATGGTGAAAATTCTCTTTTTTACGATCCCGATTCACAATACGGGATGTCTGAGATCATGCGCCATTACATGGCGGGCTTACTAAGCCATGCCAGCGAAATCACCTGTTTTCTCGCACCCTATATTAATTCTTATAAGCGCTTTGCGGAAGGTACTTTTGCGCCGACCAAGGCCATCTGGAGCCTGGATAATCGCACGGCTGGTTATCGACTCTGTGGTGAAAGCAGTAAATCGGTGCGGGTCGAATGCCGGGTCGGAGGCGGTGATCTGAACCCGCATTTGGCTTTTGCTGCGCTTTTGGCAGCTGGAATTGATGGCATCGAAAACAAGCTGGAACTCGAAGAAGAGTTTCGCGGGAATGCTTATTCTGCCGACAGTGTGCGCGAAATTCCTAAAACTCTGCGCGATGCCACTATTGCCCTCGATGAGTCGACGATGCTACGTTCGGCATTTGGCGATGAAGTGATCGATCACTACGTGCATGCAGCGCGATACGAACAGTTTGAATACGATCGTCGGGTGACCGACTGGGAAGTGGCTCGTGGTTTTGAGCGAGCCTGAGTTTTTGTAACAATCTTAACGAGTAACAACCAGAAATGAGCACAATTCAATGTATTTCACCCGTCGATGGCAGCGTCTATGTCGAGCGCGAGACGGCGAGTTCTGATGAAATCCAACAGACGTTAAACAATGCAGTGGCGGCACAAAAGCAATGGAGGAATGTCTCTGCCTCGAAACGCCAGGCCCTGTGTAGCAAAGCCGTCGACGCATTCCTCTCACATAAAGATGAAATTTCTCAGGAGCTGACCTGGCAAATGGGTCGGCCAATATCACAGTCGCCCGGTGAAGTCGCAGGTTTCGAAGAGCGCGCGCGGTACATGATCGATATTGCCGATAGCGCGCTGGCTGATATTAAACCGGCGGAAAAAGAAGGATTTACCCGATATATCAAGCGTGAGCCGCTCGGTGTGGTATTTGTCGTCGCGCCGTGGAATTTTCCTTATCTCACTTCGGTGAACGCCATCATGCCGGCTTTACTTGCAGGCAATGCGGTCATTCTCAAACATTCGGCG
>JAOUJX010000203.1 GCA_029882955.1 Gammaproteobacteria bacterium | reverse complement strand
GTTAAAGCGATATTTATTGAGTCGATTGCGCTCGTCTTCGCGTGGCGCCATCCTGATTATGTCAGGCTTCAGCCTGGCGCTGCTGGCGATCCTGATTATCGCTGTAGTGAAAGAGGAATTGCTGACCGCATGGCACACACAATTACCGGGAGATACACCAAATTATTTTCTGATCAACCTGGCTAAACAGGATGTTCCCCTGATCGAAGAATACCTGTCGAATAATCAAATTCACTACTCGAATCCCTACCCGTTGATTCGTACTCGCTTGACTGAAATTAATCATAGACCCGTTAAGTCGATTGAATTTACCGACCCGCGAGCCGAGCATTTTGTGAATCATACCTTTAATGTTAGTTATACCGATCGACTTCCCGATGACAACGCTATTGTCGAAGGCGAGTGGATATCGAGCAGTCAGGCACGCGACCAGTTCTCGGTCGAACAGGGCATGGCGGAAAGACTCGGATTGAAACTCGGAGATATTCTCTCGTTTAGCGTCGCCGGTGATACCATCGAGGCGCCGGTAAGCAGTATTCGTTCGGTAGTATGGGAGAACTTCAAACCCAACTTCTACCTCATCGCAAATCCGCGGTTAGTCGAGCATAAACCACAGACCTGGTTACTAAGTGCCACCATTGAAGACTCCAGCAAACCTGTTTTAAAGCAGCTTTTCGACCGTTTTCCTGCTATCACTCCGCTCGATATCAGTGTATTGATGGCACGAGTACAGGGTATTGTCGATCGCGCTACCATCGCGCTCGAGTTTTTCTTTCTATTCGCACTCCTGTCGGCATTTATTGTATTGCTCGCAGCAATTCAGACAGGAAAGCCGGAGCGACAGATGGAGTCCTCTTTATTACGCGCCCTGTCCGCGCATAGCAGTCAGTTATACCGGGTACATGTGTTCGAGTTTACGCTGATGGGGTTGCTAGTCGGTTTTTTTGCCGCATTATTCGCCAATCTGGCGGGCTGGATTGTGAGCGCCAGGTTTTTTGATATCGAGTATCACTTTTCTTTGACGATCTGGTTGACCAGCCTGGTTTCGGCAACGGTAGTATTAACCATCGCTGGTATTCTGGTGAGTCGAAAGGTTTATAATATATCTCCCATGAAAATCCTGCGTTCCTGATGTCAACTCCCCAACTCGATACCAACGAAAAGCAACCGCTTGTTGAGCTGATCAGCCAGTCCATGGACTGGGATGAGGAATTAGACCGTGCGCTTGACTATGCGCTTGCACTGGTGCACGAGGACAAAAGCCAACCCCGAAGTACCGATGTGGTTCGACGTGTACTCGAACTGGGTACTGATAAGACAACCGTCATCGCAACCCTGCTTACCGATTCGGCTTTACGCGTAGAGCTCGATAGCAGTCGAATCAAAGAAGAGTTTGGGGCTCAGGTCGCTAAACTAACCGAAGGGGTAAACCAGCTCTATTCACTACAGGATGGCAAGCAGGCCAGACCCCGTTCTTCAGAGCAGGCCGAAAAGGTACGACGTTTGCTGATGGCGATAGTAAGCGATGTCCGGGTGATGTTGATCAAGCTTTGCTATCGTGCCGAGCGCCTCAAATTGCTCAAGTATATCGATTACGAAGAACGTCGGGATATGGCCCAGGAAACCATCGATATCTTTGCTCCACTGGCGAATCGACTCGGCATGGGCTTAATCAAGTGGGAAATGGAAGACCTGGCTTTTCGTGCACTAGAACCCCAGACTTATAAACGTATCGCCAAACTACTCGAAGAAAAGCGCAGTGAACGCGAAGCCTTCATTAAGAAGTTTATAAAACAGCTGGAAACCCTGTTACAGGAGCAGGGAGTAAAGTCCGAAGTCAGCGGGCGGGTTAAACACATCGTCAGTATCTGGCGAAAAATGCAGCGCAAGAGTCTCGAATTCCATGAGTTATTCGATGTACGAGCGGTCAGGATTCTGGTCGATTCGGTTGCCGATTGCTATGCCGTACTCGGCGTGGTTCACACTTCCTGGCAGAGTATTCCGAACGAATTCGATGACTATATTGCCAACCCCAAGAGCAATGGTTATCAATCCCTGCACACGGCTGTGATTGCTGATAGCGGACAGATTGTTGAAGTTCAAATTAGGACCCATGAAATGCACGAAAAGTCCGAGTTTGGCGTTGCTTCTCACTGGCGTTACAAGGAGGGCGTGAATCTCGACCAGCGTATGGAAAACAGTATCTCCGCCATGCGTGAAATGCTCGAAGGTTCAGCCGAAGAAGTCTCGGATGCGATTTCGGAATTTTCAACCGAACTCTCCAGTGATCGAGTATATGTGTTCACGCCGCAGGGGCAGGTAATCGATATCCCCAAGGGCGGTACACCACTGGATTTCGCCTACTCAGTGCATTCCGAGGTAGGCCATCGATGCCGTGGTGCCAAGGTAAATGGCCGGATTGCGACCCTGACCACGGTGCTACAAACCGGTGATGAAGTCGAAATACTCACCACCAGGGAAAGTCGACCAAGCCGGGACTGGATGAATAAAAACCTGGGTTTCATTAAATCCGCTGGCACTCGCTCCAAGGTGCGTAACTGGTTTAATCATCAGGATCTCGAACAGAATATTATCGATGGTAAGGCCATCTATGAACGAGTACTCTCAAAGTATTCGATTCATCACGCTGACCTGAAAAATCTCTGCGAGCATTTTAAGCGTAAGGATGCCGATCAGTTCTTTGCCGATATCGGACGTGGCATGATCACCTCGGCTCAGATAATCGGTCATTTACAGGCAGAGCCTGAATCGGGTGATCCGTTCAGGAAAGTTAAAAAAGCAGAGCCAAAAGCGCCTGTCTCGAAAGACGAAGTCAGCATTCACGGTGTCGGTAATTTGATGACCCAGTTTGCGCAATGTTGCAAGCCAGTGCCCGGAGACTCAATCATAGGTTTTATCACGGTCAGTTCCGGAATAAGCATACATAAGCACAATTGCCCGAACATGCTGGCCTTGCCCGAAGAGCAGCGTCAGAGGTTAATCGAAGTCGAATGGGGGCAGGGCTCGGGCTCGGTATATCCTGTCGAAATTTCGGTGACTGCATTCCAACGTACCAGTCTGATGCAGGATATCAGCACTATTCTGGCTAATTCGAAGGTCAATCTGCTCGATATCAATTCGAGTACAAATCGAGATGAGCAAATGGTTTATACCAGGTTGACAATAGAGATTCATGGCGTCGATGAACTGGTGACGATCATCGATAAACTCGGTCAGCTTCCCAATGTACAGGATGTAAAGCGCATTGCCTGATCTATTGTTAGACATGAATATACCTGAACCAAACGATTCAAAGCTTAATCGGCGGTTTTGTATAGCGCCGATGATGGATTGTTCGGATCGTCATAACCGGTATTTTTTACGGCTGTTTTCGTCGCATATCCTGCTTTATACCGAAATGGTAACTTCGGCTGCGATTGTGCGCGGTGACCGTGACCGACTGCTTGGCTATAACGCAGAAGAGCATCCTGTCGCGGTGCAACTCGGCGGCTCGGACCCGCAGCAACTCCACCAGGCAGCACAAATCTGTGCCGACTACGGCTATGACGAAATTAATCTGAATTGCGGCTGTCCAAGCGATCGTGTGCAGTCGGGAAGTTTCGGTGCCTGCCTGATGGCTGACCCTGGTCTTGTAAGCGAATGTGTGTCGGCGTTACGCAGTGCGAGTGCATTGCCGGTAACGGTTAAACATCGAACCGGTATCGATCAGCAGGAAGACTACGAGACGTTTCGCGAATTCGCCGCGATTCAGATAGAGGCCGGGATTGATGCGCTCATCGTTCACGCCCGCAACGCCTGGCTACAGGGCTTGAGTCCAAAACAGAATCGAGAAATACCGCCTTTAAAATACGACTGGGTATATCGACTCAAGTCCGATTTTCCGGACACCGAGATCATCATCAACGGAGCGATTAAAACACTGGATTCCGCTCTGGAGCATCTTCAACATGTCGATGGCGTGATGCTTGGCCGCGAACCCTACCAGAATCCTTTTTTACTGGAGAAGGTCGACGAATTAATATTTGGGCAAACAACCACTGCACCGACCCGGCTATCTGTGTTACGACAGGTTTATCCCTATATTGAAGGCCAGCTACAACAGGGTATACCTTTGAGCCATATCATTCGCCATATCATCGGTTTATATCGTGGTGAGCCAGGTGCGAGGCAGTGGCGGCGGTATTTGAGTGAAAATGGAAATAAAAAAACCGCCAATATGGAAACCCTATATCAGGCAGAGAAGTTGATCATTTGAGTGTGTTTATGATGAGTCAAAATACCCGAAACATTCGCTACCTGATATTGCTATTGATTTTGCTGGCAGTGGCTGGCAATGAAATGATGGCCAGGTTAAAGGTTGCCAGTTGGGATCAAACCTTGCAGGTTCGTATCTATGCAATCAACGCTGATTCGCGGCCAGTCACAAAAAACTATATCGATGGACTCGGAACGAAGGATTTTAAGAGCATCGAAGCCTTTATTAATAGCGAGGCTCGACGGTATGATATTGATATAGATGCCATCAAAGTCGAGTACGCGGGAGAGTTACTGGAAATACCACCACAGCCGCCTCTGCTGGGCAGTGTTCTGGAAAATATATTCTGGAGTTTGCGCTTCCGCGCCTGGGCCTGGTACTGGGGTATGACAACCGGTAACAGAACGGCAGACGTAAATTTATTCGTCAATTATTTTGATCTGGAGACCACCCCGGCTTTACACCATTCGGTGGGCCTGCGCGGTGGCTTGATTGGCCTGATTAACGCATTCGCGGACAATGCCTATCGAGGGTCGAACAACGTCGTCATTGCCCACGAACTAATGCATACCTTTGGTGCGTCCGATAAGTACGATGCCAGCAATCAACCCATCTTTCCAGATGGCTATGCCGATGCCTACCAGGATCCGCTATACCCACAAAAGCGTGCTGAGATCATGGGTGGTCGAATACCCCTTAGTCCGACACAGTTGAGGATGCCCGAGAGTCTGTCAGATGTTGCGGTAGGCGTGTTTTCTGCCGCCGAAATGCACTGGCCGATCAATTGACGCTTCATCGATATCAGCGTAAATAAACATAACTCGCACCACTACCACCGTGTGCAGGCTGGGCAGGGCACCAGGCCAGGACAAAGCTTTGTTGTGATAGCCAGAGATGTACCAGCGGCTTTAACACTGCAAAATTGCTGGACCGATTACCTTTGCCGTGTACCACAATCACTGTTTTAAACTGCGAGAGCTGTGCATGCTCGAAGAACTCCACCAGTTCTGTCAGGGCAGTTTTTTGTGTATGCCCGTGTAAGTCGAGATTGTCGTTAATCGGCATCAGTCCCTGCCGGATTCTGCGCTGCAGTTTACGCTGAATGCCATGATCGAAATAAGTATCGGTAATTTCTTTTTGCTGGTTAAAGTTTAGTTCGGAAAAATCAGTCCTGGATACCACCTCCCCAGATTGTGATTTTATTTTTTTGAGAGGACGCTGTTGCAGGAGATTCACCCGGTCATTCTCTAGCCGTTTAACACCAGGCATCAACGCGGCGAAGTCTTCTTCAGTAGGAGGTTTCTTGTTCACAGGGAATATTCGGCAAATCAGTTAACTCGCATACTAAACCAAATGGTGATTAAGAGAAAATCTGATAATTGTGACTGGTTACGGCTAAAAACCTGCCAGTCGTATGGCGATTTAGTTTATCATTCCCCTTTTTCATTTGCGCCTTTGAATGCATATCCTGATTTCCAATGATGATGGTTACCTGGCACCGGGGATCCGCGTTTTAGCCGAGGCTTTAGCATCGGTAGCGCAAATAACCGTGGTAGCCCCCGACCGTAATAAAAGTGGTGCTAGTAATTCGCTGACACTAATGCGTCCGTTGCGCGTGGAGATGACGCCACAGGGCTTTTATCGAGTCGACGGTACGCCAACCGACTGTGTACATCTGGCGATTTCCGGTCTGCTCGACGAGAAGCCCGATATGGTTGTTTCAGGCATCAATGCCGGGGCTAATCTGGGGGACGATGTGCTGTATTCGGGCACTGTCGCAGCCGCTATGGAGGGTCGATCACTGGGTCTGCCAGCGATTGCGGTTTCTCTGGTTGGTCGCCCGGCAAAGCATTATGAAACGGCAGCAGAATACACGCTAAAAATAGTTCAAAATTTAATCGCTCAGCCGCTACCTGAGGATAGTATTTTGAATGTTAATGTGCCGGATTGTCCATTGGCCGAAATCGAAGGAATGACGGCGACACGCCTTGGCTTCCGGCATAAGGCCGAGCCAACCGTGCAACAGTTTGACCCATATGGCACGCCAATTTACTGGGTGGGACCACCCGGTGATGCACAGGACGCCGGCCCGGGAACCGATTTTTACGTGGTCGAGCATAATCAGGTTTCGGTGTCGCCTATACAAATCGATTTAACTCGACACGAAAGCATTAACCCCCTGCAGAACTGGTTGTCTGCGGTTAAGTAAACCAACGGTATGAATCAAAGAAAACCAAATTTTCAGGGCATAGGTATGACCTCGCAACGCACGCGCGACCGCCTTATACAGCGCCTGAAAGATCAGGGTATCTATAACGAGCAGGTGCTTGATGTGATGCGTCGTGTCCCGCGCCATTTGTTTGTGGACGAGGCGCTGTCGCATCGTGCCTACGAAGATACCGCATTACCGATTGGTTATAGTCAGACTATTTCACAGCCTTTTATCGTGGCCCTCATGACCCAGACATTACTGGAAGACGGCCCGGTCAGTTCGGTGCTCGAAATAGGTACCGGCTGCGGTTATCAGACTGCGGTACTGGCTAACCTGTTTCCGCAGGTCTACAGTGTTGAGCGTATCGAGGCTTTACATAAGCAGGCTAAACAACGTCTTGCGGAAATGGAATTATTTAATATTCAGCTCCGTCATACCGATGGCAACGGTGGTTGGCCGAATCCGAGTTATCAGTTTGATCGCATCATTATGACAGCCGCCTGTACTGAAGTACCGGAGGTGCTAATTCAGCAGTTGCTGATCGATGGAGTGATGGTTTTTCCCTTCGATAACGGGGGGGATCAGACCTTGATGAAAGTTACCAAAACGGAACAGGGACTGGTGGAGGAATCTTTAATAAAGGTGTCTTTTGTACCGCTATTGCCTGGATTAGGTTAGTCAGTTGTTCGAAAAGTTTTATTTCAAGGTCATTCGCTTTGCCGGTAGAGAAAATGCCAGCTGGTATCTGGCCAGTCTGAGTTTCTTCGAATCGTTTATTTTACCATTCCCACCGCCTGACGTGATGCTGGCACCCATGTCGCTGGCCAAGCCCGAAAAAGCCATGCGATTTGCTTTAATCACTCTGGCTGCTTCGGTAATTGGCGGCGCCACAGGTTACGCGATTGGCGCGTTCCTGTT
>JAOUJX010000005.1 GCA_029882955.1 Gammaproteobacteria bacterium | reverse complement strand
ACTGCCGACATTCTTTAAGCCCTGACTATTGGGGAAGTCAGCCAGAGCGATTTGCCCCAGCGGCGTTGAGACGCCATTGCTGAAAGTTGCCCGGATGATACCTTCTTCTGATATATCGAGCCCGGTTAAACGACCAGTCGAATAGCCGTTCGGGTCCAGGGTATTAACGGCAAAACCAGCCGAATATTGCGTGGTGGTATTATTTGCGAAGTCGTGAATCACCGATAACGGATTAGAACCATTGGTAAGCGGTATATTAACCGACTCAAGTAAAGCCGGTGTACTGCTGGCAAAAGAGCCATCGGGATTGAAATTAAGTAGACCGATATCCTGGTTCAAGGGCACACCACCGCTGGGATGAGTCACTGTGGTTCCACCATTGATATCAACTTCGCCACCATCAACATAGGCAAACACTGCCCATTGATTAGGGTCGGCACCAGGATTAGTCGCTGAACCCTGTAAATCATGTACAAAGTAATAAGTCATGATATGCGAGGCGCCCAGAGAGTCGAATACTGTGGTAGAAGTCGAATGAGAATAAGTATTGCTGGCGGTTGGATCAAAGTTGGCTGGATCGAGACCTATTGTATTCTCGTCCAGGTTAACCCCTACTTCAATTTCAGTAGTAGCTAGAGGCGCTCCGGTAGACGCTGGCAATTGCACGGGTACGGTAGCATTTAAGCTGGTCGAGGTAACATTCCCCTGCGCATCGACCGGGAATGCCTGTAAATACTGCCCGTTACTATTAGTGATGTAACCACTGGCATCGGCTCGAAACTGACCCGCCCGGGTATAGGCGATATCAGTCCCGGTTAAATTCTGATCAACAATAAAAAAGCCCTGACCACTGACAGCCAGGTCGAGTGTAGCCTGGGTGAATTCCATATTACCCTGCTCGAACTGCTGGCTGACACTGGCTACCTGCACACCACTGCCTACTGCTGTTGGCGCATTCCCGAACGGAGACACCTGGAACAAGTCTGCAAACTCTGCTCTTGAGCGCTTAAAGCCTGTAGTAGAAACGTTAGCGATATTATTACTGGTGACGTTAAGGTCGACCGTTGCCGCCTGTAGCCCACTTAGTGCTGTATTAAATGACATATTATTTCCTCTGCTTTCCTACAAAATTTTACGAACCTGACTCATATCGATATCACCCAGACCAGAGACACTTAAGGTAAGATCCTGACCTGCTTTTCCTAACGTGACACTTTCGACATCAACCACTGATAAAGTCGCACCCGAACTCACGTCTGTACCACGATGTACCTCCGCCTCGATCTGATATTCACCGACGGGCATCCTGCTACCATTCTGATCAAGGCCATTCCACTCAAAATCGATTAAACCTGCCTGCTGTAGCCCCAGATCCTGCCGATTGACGATTTGTCCGCTTGATGATTTCACGGTAATAATCAACTTGCTCGCAGGCTGCTCAAGATCGACCGAGCCACTCAGGCTCGCACCATCTTTCAGATAACCGCCTTCTGCAGGAACCAGGACTCTTCTACCCACCAGAGTAGAAGCCTGTAAAGCCTGATTAGACTGGAACGAACTGGACAGCGTATTAAAATTACTATTCAGTTCGTTAATCCCACTTACCGTACCAAACTGTGCCATCTGCGCCAGGAAGTCGCCGTTTTCCATCGGTTTCAACGGATCCTGAAATTTAAGCTGAGCCGTCATTAATTCGAGAAACGCGGCCTGACCAAGCTCATCGTTGTCTTTGCTCTTGCTCTCCTGAGTATTACTCAAGCCCAGTTGCGAAAATGGATTAGTTTTATCGATCTCATTCATAGCTACTTACCGAGAGATAACGCTCGCATGAGCAAATCACGCGAGGTATTCATCACTTCAATATTGTTTTGATAGGCCCGGGATGCCGAAATCATATTCGCCATCTCTTCAACCGGGTTAACGTTACTCGCAAACACAAAACCTTCTTCATTAGCCATGGCATGACCAGGATCGTAACGCTGAATCACATCAGCCTGACTCTCAACAATGCCCAGCATACGCACACCAACCTGAGAGGCGTCCATGTGCTTACCGACCAGAGCCTGGAAAACCGGCTGCCTGGCCCGATAAGCCTCTTCTTTACTTGATGCCAGGGTTTCGGTGTTCGCCATATTGCTGGCTGTGGTGTTCAGGCGGATTGACTGTGCACTGACAGCACTACCTGAAATATCAAAATTAGCGAATAGTCCCATTATTATTCTCCTTTCAAGGCTCTTACTATGCCCTTAATTTTGCTGTCTAAAAAAGTAAAACTGGTTTGATACTGTAATGCATTTTCGGCAAATTTGGCCTGCTCGACGTGTGAGTCGACGGTATTACCATCGAGTGAGGCATGTAACGGATTACGATACTGGATCGCTGCGTCAATTCTGGAATTAGCCGTCGACAAATGGTTTCGATGAGTGCTCGCGAGGGCTAACCTGTCGCCTGTTTGAGGCTGCTGCATCGAACGCATGACCGCCTTAAAGTCGATATCTCGAGCCTTGTAATTGGGTGTATCGGTATTAGCAATATTCGAGGCCAGGATACTCGAGCGCCGGGCTCGCATGATCATTGCGTCGTCGTGGATGGAAAATGCTTTTTCGAAACTGATGGGCATCGCTGGCACCGTGTATTTTACTTAACGGGATAGACTGCAGATACGGTGCCATTGATATTTTATCATTTCAATTCAGTTACTTAGACTAGTTTCTAGTGGTTAATTCAGCCAGCTAGTGGCAAAAGCGGCAACACTGGCGGCAAAGCTAGCTTGCCGCCCTTCTCAATGAATCGCTTTACTCGGGTGCCTCCAGCACTTCTAACACAGCCTCGGCCAGAACATCGGGATCGAATTTTGGAATAAATTTGTCGGCACCAACCTTATTCACTATATCCTGATTAAATACGCCACTCATCGACGTATGTAAAATGATGTATAAATCCTTCAAACGCTCATCCGCTCGTACCGACGTGGTGAAGGTATAGCCGTCCATTTCAGGCATCTCTATATCTGATATAACCAAAGCTAATCTTTCTAACTCAGGACTTTTTTCATCAGCCCATTTTTTTAAGATATCGAGCGCCTGCTGACCATTCTTGGCCGTTACGGTCTCTATAGACATATCGTTTTCGAGAGTCTTACATACTTGCTTACGCGCAACGATCGAGTCGTCTGAAACCAGTATCAGGTTCTTTTCCGTTGCCGCTTGGCCCACTCTGCCTACCATCTCCTGAGAAAGATTCTCCTTGGCACCAACCACTTCGGCGAGAATTCTTTCAACGTCAATAACTTCAATCATTGCACCATCGACATGTGTTACCGCAGTAAGGTAACTCGAGCCGGCAGCGGTACCGCTAGGCGGTGCATGAATGTCTTTCCAGTTAAGGTTAACTATGCGGTCAACTTCATGAACAAGGAATCCCTGCACACTACGATTGTATTCAGAAATGATAACAAAAGAGTTTTCAATATCCTGAATCGGTGGACCACCAATTGCCATACTTAAATCCATAATGGTAATCGTACTGCCGCGAATATTGGCGATGCCTCGAACCACCTGATGAGACCGCGGAACACTGGACAGTTTCGGGCATTGCAGGACCTCGCGTACTTTAAACACGTTAATCCCGTATAACTGACGACCGCTCAGTCGAAACATCAGCAGTTCAAGTCGATTTCTACCCGCCAATTGGGTACGTTGGTCGACACTCGCCATTACGCCGGACATAATCCTTCCTCTCAATAGGTCTAAAATTTAAGCTTTGACGAGAGCAGTTATTACCTCGTCAGCATATTTAAAATCCACTATAACTAAAGTTTCTCAGCATGCTTTACACCATGTCGGCGAAACCACCGAATACTTGAATAAAGTTTTTTGGCTTAAATATTGCTTTATTTACAATATGTACAATATAAATTGTTACCAGAAAAAACTTGGCTCAGCGCATCACACTGTTTTTAGTATAGACCGTATATTGAAAATTACTGCGATAACACTATTGCTAATCGGTGTCGGCATCAGTTACCAACCTGTGATGGCAGCCGAATTCCAGAGCCTGCCGTCTATCCGCCTGCAAGCTGAAGAATTTATTGCTCAACACCCGTATCAAAGCCCCTACCCGCCTGGCTTCGAGGTGGGTCATATCGATAACAGGTTAAAATTAAAAGCCTGTCCTAATGCACTCTCGATAGAGTTTACGAACCCGAATAAACTATTTGGCAACACTGCCCTCAATATAAGCTGCGCCGGCGCAACTGCCTGGAAACTGCTATTACCAGTCCGTATAGACCTCTACGATGATGTATTAATTGCAGCCACTCCTTTACACAAGGGTCAAATTATTGACGAAAACAAGGTTAGTTTTCAAAAGAAGAATATCTCACGCCTGAATAATGGCTATTATGCCCGTGACGATGATTTCGCCAGTCTTGAGGTTCGACGTAACTTAAAGCGAGGCACTGTATTGACACCAAACAATCTGAGACCTCGTCTTATGGTGAAATCGGGTCAACAGGTAACCCTGATTCTTGAATACAAGGGTTTGGAGATAAAATCGACTGGCCAGGCTTTGAGCTCGGCTCGACGAGGAGAAGCTGTCAAAGTGCGTAACAATCAATCGAGAAGAGTAGTCGAAGGAATTGCCTCCGGCCAGGCCCTGGTCAGGGTAAATATATAAATTTGAAATTAATGCTAAACTTATTTTACAAGCTGCCGATAACTACGTTGGGTTACTTTAAACTGGAGAGCAAGTCATGACTGACGCTATTAACACACATAACCGACCAGGCAGCACCGCCGTATCGAGTCAGGCCAAAACCAAAGCTGGTTCTCAGGCGAATGATTCGGCTTCACCGACTCAACCCGATAATCAGGCTAGCCCTTCGAGTATCGTCGAACTGAGTAATCCCGATTTACTGAAGAATCTGAGCGAACAGATAGAAAAATACCCCGAGGTAAATGAAGCCAGGGTGGCATCAATCAAGCAATCCCTGGCCGATGGTGACTACAAGCCTGATGCCGAAGTTATTGCTCGTAAATTCAGTGAAATAGAGAAACTACTACCATGAGTCAAATGCTAATTCAGCAATGCCATGACGCGCTGAAAGTCCTGCTCAATCGACAAACAGTCGAAATCACGGCCCTCAACGACTACCTCGATGAAATTAGGACTGCGATTAGTGAAGGCGATATCACCGCTTTAAATAACCTCGTGTCCCGGGACAAGTTACCCCTCGCTGAAATTGAAGACCTGGAGAGCCAGCGTGATCGTCTGCTTGAGGTTTACGGTTTCGATTCAGGGCAGCAGGCCCTGAAAAAATGTATTAGCTGGTGCGATAGCGACCAGATCATTGCGCAACAGTACGAAAAATTTCATCAGTCTCTGCTATATTTACAAAGGGCCATCCAGCTGAATAGCCTGATATTAAATAAAGGTCAGCAACGTGTTCGACGGGGATTGCATTTGCTTACCGGTCGAACCGATAGCGAAAATGCAAAGACTTACTCAAGTGATGGTCAAACCAGAGAAAAGAGCTTCCAGCGACATCTGGCACAGGCCTGAAACTGTCATTTTCCGATCGGGTCAATTCAATACACTCCTTAGATAGAGCTATCGAGTCAGAAATACGAGCCGGACAAAAAAACCCCGTCAAGTTTGACGGGGCAACACACAAACAATTACAAGGAGGTACAATCAGATTATATATACCGGAGAATAGATAAACGGGAACCAGTTCTCAGTTTGTCGAACCAAAATGGGAACCAGCTCGCAAAATTATGGAATTTAACGGGGGACGGTTTCACTCATGAGCCGAATCATAGCCCCAGATATCGGTATCAAATCCGGCTTCCCGGATTTTTTCTCCACGCGCGGAGATATAGCGCTGAAAACTCGGCTGCTGCAGGTAGGCCTTTTCCAGCACGTAGGCAAATACCGACTGGAAATGAAAGGTTTTCAGAAATGCAGAAATGCGCATCACCTCTTCGCCCTGTATATCGTAAAACACCACCGACGGTGTGTAATCAACTCCAAGCTCGCTGGCCCAATCGGAAACAGCTATTTTTCGCCCATCAGGCGTAGTAACGATCTGATCAGAATGCACATCTAACTGTACGCTGTTAGTCGCTGAAACCAGCTTACGCGTGGGCGGGTCGGTTAGTATTTTATGATGCATAATCCGACAGCTTTCGCAATTTTTCGATTCAAAAAAAACTGCCAGCGGCCTGCCCCCGCGACCCAGTAACTGATCGAGCCTGCTTTCCTGTTGGAAAAAATCTTCTGTGATCAACTTACCATTAACTTCTGTCTGCAAGGCCAGGAGGTATTCGCTAAAGCTTCCCTTTTTCTCCCCTTTTTCAGCCACATAACTTAGCGCGGCGCGAAATTGATCTACCGGATAATAACCATTTAAACGAAGCGCAACCTTGCCCTGTTCGTCGAGGAAAACCAGTGTCGGGGTATATTGGACCTTTAAAGCTGCGGCGAAGGTCTTTTCGCTAAACGGGAGTCCTCCGACACTAATCACCTCACGATCACCCCACATATTGATGCTAATGCCGTCGAAGTGTTTTTTCGCGAATGTCACCGTTTCTTCATCGGTGAAGTTTTCCTGCATCAGTTTGGCGCAATAAGGGCAACCCGGTTGATGGAAATACAACATCACCCGCCGCCCTCCGGCAGCGGCTTCGGCCACATCTTCTTCGAACTCGAGAAAACTTTCCTTGAACCAGTCTGGTGATTCTGAGGCTATAGCACCGAGGTATTCTCCCTGCTTTTTCTCTTCTGCATCGATTGGCAAAGCAAAAACCAGCAACAAGATCGAAATAATCAATAGATGATTCATCTGATTACTCTAAACCAATGTGGAGCTATTTCAAATACCCAATTATCCGGTTTAATCGAGCCAGTTCGACAGACTTTCGGTATGACCGTCGACACCTAGTGCCTGCCCAGATACCATGGCACCGAGCCCCGATGCCAGATAAACCGCCATATTGGCGACATCTTCCGCTTTGGCAAAATCACGCATCGAGCTTTGCCGTTGGTAGACATCACGAATCTCTTTCGCTGTAATACCACGCTCTTCTGCATCCCTTTCTATCACCCCGTCAATTCTTGGACCGGCAACACTACCGGGGCAAATCGCATTAACACGAATATTAAAAGGACCCAACTCCATAGCCCAGGTTTTGGTTAAACCAATTATCGCCCACTTCGATGCCACATAAGGGGAGCGTAACGGACAACCAAATAAGCCCGCATTCGAGGACATATTGATAATCGATCCACCGCCAGCCGATTTTAGCATCGGCACCGCCAACCGTGTTGTCAGGAATGTGCCGGTTAGGTCGACGTCGAGAGTCTGCCGCCAATCATTGATATCTACATCTTCGACTGCAGCCGTCGGGCCGGCAATGCCCGCATTGTTGATCATAACATTCAGTTTTCGATGATGCCGCTTAAAGTCCTCAAACAATTGTCCGACCTGATCCTGATCCGATACATCGCAAAGGCTGGCGCTAATTGCCGGATTAGCGGCCAGGCAGTCGTCTATGGCTGGCTGAGATATGTCGGCGATATGAACGGCGGCATTTTGCTTTAAGAAAGCTTCGGCCATTACCCGACCGATGCCAGAGGCACCTGCGGTTATCAGCACGGTGGCGTTTTCTAAGGATTGAAACATGACGGCTTATTTCCAGGACTTATATTAGCGCGACTGTAATGCAAACCACTGGCCACGGCAATTTCATCTGTGACGATGCTGGAAGGCTGGTTATAATAAGCCTCATTTTTCACGTGCCAGCACCATGAATATCGACCTGACACTGTTACACCCTTACCCATTTGAAAGGCTTGCGGAACTCAAAAAAGACCTGAACCCGCCAGAGCATCTCGAACATATCGCTTTGTCGATCGGTGAACCGCAACACCCTGCGCCACTTTTTGTAATTGAAAAGCTCATCTCGCATATGCATCAATTATCCAGTTACCCGAGCACCAAAGGCACTCTGGAATTACGCCAGGCAATTGCCACCTGGCTTAAACGACGATTTTCTATTGCTGAATTAAATCCCGAAACCAATGTGTTACCGGTTACCGGCACGCGGGAAGCCCTTTTTGCCATCGCACAGTGCGTGGTCGATCGTAGCGCGCCATCACCAACGGTACTGATGCCAAATCCGTTTTACCAAATTTATGAAGGTGCGGCATTACTCGCCGGTGCCCGGCCACAGTATTTAAACTGCCTTGCTGACAATAATTACCTGCCTGATCTCGAGTCAATCAGCGAGCAACAATGGTCGCAATGCCAGATGATGTATATCTGCTCTCCGGGCAATCCAACCGGTGCAGTAATGTCCGGGGACTATTTACAGCATCTCATCACGCTGGCACAACGACATAACTTTGTCATCGCCAGCGACGAATGTTATTCAGAAATCTACTTCGACGAAGATCAACCCCCGCCCGGATTGCTCGGCGTCGCTGCCAACATGGGGCTAAGTGATTTCAATAACTGTCTGGCTTTTCACAGCCTCTCGAAACGATCTAATCTGCCGGGACTACGTTCGGGCTTTGTGGCGGGTGATGCGAAAATATTAAAGCAATTTTTACAATACCGAACCTACCATGGCTGCGCGATGCCACCAGCGACACAAACCGCCAGTATTTCAGCCTGGGACGACGAGGACCATGTCGTCGAAAATCGTAATCGCTATCGAGAAAAATTTGATCGAGTTCTGCAAATACTTTCTGATACACTCGCGCCCGAGAAACCGCAGGCGGGGTTTTATCTGTGGCCGACGACGCCTGTGGTCGACACAGAGTTCGCGGCAAAACTCTATGCGCAGCAGAATGTCACGGTATTGCCGGGGCAATATCTCTCGCGTACGACTGAAGCCGGTAACCCGGGTGAAAGTAAAGTCCGCATGGCCCTGGTAGCCCCTCTCGACGAATGCGTCGATGCGGCAAACCGAATAAATCATTTACTATCGACTCTTTAGGAGAAATCTATGTCCGAGCTTCAGTCTATTATCGAAGCAGCTTTCGAAAATCGTGCAGAAATCACACCAGCCAATGTCGATCCGGCCGTCAAAAATGCGGTACTCGAAGCCATTGATTTAGTCGATTCTGGAACCGCCCGTGTTGCCGAACCTACTGACAGTGGATGGCAGGTTAACGAGTGGCTGAAAAAAGCAGTACTGCTTTCTTTTCGCATACGCGACAACCAGATCATGGCAGGCGGTAATACCCAATACTATGACAAGGTTGACTCAAAGTTCGCCAGTTGTAGCAGTGATGAGTTTGCAGCCAGCGGTGTGCGCGTTGTACCCCCGGCGATGGCTCGTAAAGGCGCATATATTGCTCCCGGTGTTGTACTCATGCCTTCGTATGTGAACATCGGCGCCTATGTCGATAGCGGCACCATGGTTGATACCTGGGCGACAGTTGGTTCCTGCGCACAAATAGGTAAGAACGTACATTTGTCCGGCGGTGTCGGCATCGGTGGCGTACTCGAACCCTTACAGGCCTCTCCAACTATTATTGAAGACAACTGCTTTATCGGTGCTCGTTCCGAAGTGGTCGAAGGTGTCATCGTCGAGAAGAACTCAGTGATTTCGATGGGAGTCTATATCGGCCAGAGCACCAGAATTTATAATCGCGAAACCGACGAAATTAGCTATGGCCGTATTCCGGCTGGTTCGGTGGTGGTATCCGGAAATCTGCCCTCAGACAATGGTAAATATAGCCTCTATTGCGCGGTCATTGTTAAGCAGGTCGACGAGAAGACTCGATCAAAAGTCGGCATTAATGACTTGTTACGAAATATCGATTGATGAACGATTCGGTTACCATCTATGGTATTGCTAATTGCGATACTATTAAAAAGGCTAAAAACTGGCTGGACAAAGAAGGCGTTGAATATGTCTTTCATGACTATCGTAAACAGGGACTTAACATTGACCAATTAGAGGCATGGGTTGGCGAGCTTGGCTGGGAGTCCTTGTTGAATAAGCGCGGTACTACCTGGCGTAAGCTTCCAGACGAAGTAAAAGGCAATGTAGATCGGGCCTCGGCGATTAAAATCATGCTGGAAAATCCGAGCATCATCAAACGACCTTTGCTGGACAAAAATAATCAATTAGCTACTGGTTTTAGTGATTCGCTATACCGGGAATTGTTCGCGTCATGACTTCCGCAACACTCGAACTCGCCAAAGCACTAATTGGCAGGCCATCCGTCACACCCGATGATGCTGGCTGTCAGGCAATGCTGGTCCAGCGCCTGTCGACCATCGGTTTCGAATGCGAAACCTTACAGTTTGGTGAGGTGACCAACCTCTGGGCCAGACGAGGTAAAGCTTCACCAGTGCTGGCTTTTGCCGGACATACCGATGTCGTGCCGACGGGGCCACTGGAAGATTGGCAAAGCGACCCTTTTATTCCCGAAATTCGTGATGGGTATCTTTACGGGCGTGGTGCGGCCGATATGAAGTCGAGTATTGCTGCAATGGTCACGGCCTGCGAGCGGTTTGTCAAAGAACGTAGCGATCATTCAGGCTCAATTGCTTTCCTGATTACCAGTGATGAAGAAGGCCCTGCCACCGATGGCACAGTCAAGGTGATAGAAACTCTTGAGGCCCGCGGTGAAAAGATCGACTGGGCTTTGGTCGGAGAACCCTCCAGTAGTCAAAATGTCGGCGATATTGTTAAGAATGGTCGACGTGGATCGATTGGGGGTACTCTAACGATCAATGGCATACAGGGTCACGTCGCCTATCCGCAACTGGCCGACAACCCGATTCATAAGGCCCTGCCTGCGATCAATGAATTACGTCAAATTGAATGGGATCACGGCAATGAGTTTTTCCCACCCACCAGTTTTCAGATATCGAATATAAACTCAGGTACAGGCGCCACCAATGTCATTCCTGGCCAGCTTTCTATCTTGTTTAACCTGCGCTATTCAACTGAACTGGATCATCACAGGATTATAGAAACAATAGAAAAGACTCTAAACAAATATAAGCTCGACTACAAAATCGAGTGGAACCATTCCGGCCTACCCTTTCTCACCGCCGAGGGCGAGTTGGTCGAAGCCGCGCAACAGGCAATTAAACAGGTAACTGGTTTAGATACAAAGTTGTCGACCGCCGGGGGCACCTCCGATGGCCGCTTTATCGCCCCGACCGGTGCCCAGGTACTGGAACTCGGCCCGGTGAATGCCACTATCCATCAAATCGATGAATGCGTCAGCGTCGCCGATCTCGACGTTCTGTCGGACATTTACCAGGGTATGCTGCAACGCTTGCTAAGATAATGTCCGATGAGCCCGTAACCGGTCGTTTCGCACCCACCCCTTCCGGGCCTTTACATTTTGGTTCACTGGTCACCGCTGTCGCGAGTTACTGCCATGCGAAAGCTCAACATGGCCGATGGTTAGTCCGCATCGAAGACGTCGATACACCACGGGTAGTCAATGGCTCTATCGATCATATTCTACAGGTACTGGAAGCCTTTGGTTTCGAATGGGATGGACAAATAGAATATCAAAGAGATCATTTCGACCGCTATCGGCAAGTACTCCAGTCACTGTTTGACCAGCATCTTTGTTATGCCTGTGAATGTAGTCGAAAAACCCTGCGTGATGCCAATGCACAAAGTGGCCCGCTGGGATTAGTCTATCCGGAATTTTGTCGGCTGAAATCGCTGGGACAAAAAGGACACTCCGTTCGCATCAATACCGAAGGCTGCGGTATCGTACACTATATCGATCAGGTCCACGGCAAAGTTGGATTTAACATCGAAAAGCAGTTAGGCGATTTCGTATTGCGCCGGGCCGACGGCATTTATGCCTACCATCTCGCTGTCGTAATAGACGACGAGCAACAGGGCGTCAATCAAATCGTACGTGGCGCCGACCTGCTCGAAGCCACCTGTTTACACCTGTTTCTACAGAAGGCTCTTGGCTACAAAACTCCGCAGTATTTGCACATACCTTTGGTTAGAAATAAAAAAGGCCACAAGCTAAGTAAGCAAACTGGTGCTACAGCAGTCAATTTAAATGACAAATCTTCATTATTGATCGAGGCCCTGGCAATTCTTGGTCAGCCTGTTGACAGGGAAATGGAACAGGCTTCGGCCAAAGAAATCCTCATATCTGCCATAGCCAACTGGAATCACCACAACATTGCCGTACCTTCTGGCGACATTTATTGACTGGCTAAACAGGTTTCATAAACGCCAATACAGCCCCAATCACCGAGTCGTCCTTTAGAATTCGATTATGCCCAAGCCCCCGAGTTTCGAATATAAGGCAATCAGTCCAATGTTGTGCGACCGCTTTAAATTGACTTTGCGGAATTTCTTCATCCTCCAGGTCATAAATCAACATTCCCCGATAGTCGCTATGCGCCAGCAGTCTAGCGGGTGTTAACATTGCCCAGATATCGTGCTCACCAAGAATTTCATTCATCCTCTGACCTATTTTTTCACGAAATCTCCCGGTCAGTTCTGGCTTCAAATTAAGTAAATCGCTATAGGACTGATACATTATCTGTACATCCAGATGCGGCCCAAACATCACCACTTGTTTGACCACTAGCCCACGACGAGTTGCCATCACGGCTGCCATGCCACCCAAAGAGTGGGCCATCAACGTATGCACTTCTCCAATCTGCTGCTGGATTGCCAATAGAGAATCTGTAAATTCGAGTAAATGTGTTTGTTTACCGGGATTACTGCCGTGAGAAGGCGCGTCAAAAGTAGCAACCTGGAAACCCGCTTTTACAAGACCAGGAATAAACCGCCGGAATTGCGCGCCTGATCCACTCCAGCCGTGCATCATCACCACAAGTGGTCCCTGCCCCCATAGAGACACCGGGATCGATTTATCTTTCAGCTGAATATCGATACAGGAATCTGCCTGTTGCCAGAACTCTGTTAGCCAGGTTTTTTGTTTCGTTTTAAATACCGTAAACCAGAGACGACTCAGGATCCCAGCCGCCCATTCATTGTTCAACCGTGAGATGATGTTCAAAGCGAGGCCGAACATCTGGTATTTGAAGGGAATCACACGCTGACGGCGCTCAGACGAGTTAAATCGAACCTTCCCCAATCTACCGGATTCGCCAGCTACTATCGTTTTCTGAGGCATCTCGTGTCCTTATATGAAATCAGATGCCAGTATGGAGATTGCCTTCCTTATTTAGAAGTGTCATATTTGACATAACACGGGTGAATTCGGACATAATCATGCGAATCGCAATTTTATTAATGAACCGTTGTATTGGTAGCGGTATTCATAGCATCGTCGATTCATTAATCGCGACCAATTACACCTTGATAAAGTCTGACCTCAAACCACTTTTTGAATGGGATACGGTATCCATCGACGGCAAAGCGATCATGCCGACTAACGGCTTAACTATCCATCCGGATTACAGTCTGGCCGAATACATGGCCCTTAATACCAGTGCTGACGCATGGGTATTTCCATCGGTGTTTCATTCTTCGACTGGCTACGAAAAAGTCGAAACGGCAATGTCCGAGGCCGCACCGATTATCCCGGTCATACAACAACACTACGACTGTGGTGGATTATTAATTAGTATTTGCAGCGGCTCATTCTTACTCGCCAAGGCAGGCTTAATGAATAATCTGCCCGCATTAATGCACTGGAAGAGCGAACATCATTTTCGACGTATGTTTCCCGGGTTGAAAATCGATACTCATAACGCCATTGCCGACTATGGCAATATTATTAGCGTAATTGGTGGAGGTATGGCCTATGAGCATCTGGTAATGCATCTGGTGGAACGCTTTGCTGGTCATCGCACCGCAGTAGACACTGCAAAACTTTTGATGATGCATTTAAACGCTCCATCACCTCAGTCATTTCGAACCAATGTTGAAACCACCGATCATGCCGACGAGCTGGTCTTACGAGCACAACGACATATCGAAAAACACAGCCACGAAGATATTAACTTTTCTCAGCTATCCAGCAGGCTAAGCATTAGTGACCGCCAACTGAATCGACGATTTAGCAAGTCCTTACAATGTACACCATTACAATATTTGCAAACAATACGAATAAATCGAGCCTGTAATTTACTCGAATTAACACAGCTACCTTCTTCGAAAATTGTTTATCAGATCGGATATAAAGACGAGAGTAGTTTCAGACGACTTTTCAAGAAGCAAATGAAAATGACGATGGAAGCACATCGGCGGCAGTTTGGTACTCTAGTCTCTGATATTACCCCTTAATTTATGGCTTTTTTAGCACTGGTCTATCGGTTAATATTGCCAGTCTATTCAAATCAGTGAAGCGAAACATGATCAAGCCCGCAGGTGAGCTAATAGCTGCAGCGCAGTCACAAATTGAGTGTATTGACGTGGCCGAGGCCAAAAAACTTTTTGATGATCGGGATAAGGTGATTATCATCGACGTACGTGAAGCAGATAGTGCTAACGAATCAAAACTGCAGGATTCGGTCAACATATCCCGTGGTCTACTCGAAATGAAAACCCATAAGCACATCCCCGACGCTGAGACTATAATCCTGACCCATTGTGGAGGTGGCGGCCGTGCATCGCTGGCAGCTTTAACTTTAAAGCAAATGGGGTACAAAAATGCCTACGCAATCACTGCCCCATATGACGAAATAAAGAAAGCATTTGGCTGAATGCCAGAGGCCTGAATTCAGGCAGAAAGCGCTTCGGTAAAGTGAGTAATAAAGGCATGCACCCTGGCTGAGCGAACCAGGTCGGGGTGAGTTAAAATCCAGAGCCCTGTAGTCAGATCAGCAGTAGGAGCGTCCAGCCTGATCAGTTGATCGGACGAATCGCCTAAGAAATGGGGTAATAAAGCCAGTCCAAGGCCATTCTCTGCCGCCATCCGCAACGTCACAAACGAATCGCAACGCATCGTGACAGATTCAGGCTTAATTTCCGATCGATACCAGTTTAATAATTGCGTGCCCGCGAAGCTATCATCCAGACCCACCCAGTTAAGATCGAAAATATTAATTTTCTCCTGATGATTAATCAAATCAGGCGCTGCGTAAACGCCAAATTCCAAATCGCAGAGCCGATGTCCGGTGAGACCAGGGTCCGGGGATTTGGTCGGTCGAATGGCGACATCGGCATCACGCCGATTGAGGTCTAGAACGCCATTACCACTGAGCAGGTTAACTACAATATACGGATGTCTTTTTTGAAAACTGGCAAGATGGGGGCCGAGTAAAGAAACGACGAGACTGTCGGTAGTAGTCGCTCGTACCTCTCCTTCCAGCTTTAACTCGCGTCCAACAATTTCACGCTGCATATCGAATAAGGTATTTTCGACTTCACGAGCAGCATCAATCATTTTTTCAGCTTCAGGACTTAATACATAACCCGAGTCGCTACGTACGAAAATTCGGCAATTTAGACTGTCCTGAAAGGCGTTAATCCGGCGTAATACTGTCGTCCGATTAACTCCCAGTACACGAGCCGCGGCGGCGATTGAACCCTTATTCGCCACCATGAAGACATAGCGTAGATTATCCCAGTTGACTTGATGCATAATCGCATCACTATAGCGCAATTATTATATTTTTGACGTATTTTTAACTTAGCGCTGCTAACAGCTATCCCTATTTCGCCTGATCTATAAATTCCTGGATTTTGGTCGCGTCCAGCAATGTTGTCCAGTTATCCGCACCGGCACCAGTAATACGCTTTTCCCACTGACTTAACCGCTTACGATAAACCTCGGGATCCTTACTATCCTTTTTCAGCTTAATCACATTCATTGCGGCAATATGCATCCCCTCGAATTCATCATCGGCAAATTTTCGCTTTACTCCATTGGGGAGCTCTTCTTTCATGTCGCTGAAGATAAACATAATCTGCGTACCCGATTGAGTTTTCTTGAGGTAATCAGAACAGAGCATCATCGCTCCGCTAATGTCTGTTAGTCGCGACTTCGCCTTACCAGATCCAAATTCGTCCAGAGCTTTAGAAATTGCTAGCTTTTGATTATTAGCCTGGGTCGGTCTGTAATCAAGCGTCAGCTTGGTCACCAGGTTTTCCTCGGCATAGCTGTTGCTGTCTATCTTGACAAAAAACATGCTGTCGCCGGGGATCATCTCCGGCAAAATCCCTGCCTTAACAATATTGACTACGGATTTCTTTTGCGACGAGTAGGTTCCGGAAATATCAACCATGGCGCAGTATGAAGTCTCGTAGGCTTTATTGTCGGTACAGGCGGCGACTACCATACTCACTAATACAGCAAACAGGGCAGGATTAATTATTTTTCGCATTGTATTTTCCCTGGCTAGCTAACGCTAGCCGATTTTCCCTTAAACATATTCGATATTTGAACCGGAACAATGATGTAAATGTCGAAGATATGCATCAGAATCTTAAAAATGCCTTCGATAAGAAAAGCCAGTGCGTTAGCCAGATGGCAAACCAGGGTAATCATAATCGTGTAGATTTTAGCAAATGCGTGCTGACTGGCTTCGATAAACATTTCTAACGGAATCGCGATTACCGCTAGAATCCAGGGCAGTACAAATCCGAGTAAAGCCTGGCCGATGACTGTAATATTGGAGTCGATGTTTTCTGAAATTGCACTGCCGGATTCACCAGCCAGGCTTCTGTCCAGTGCAGTCTTGGCTTCGGCCAGATGCTCACGCAGTATGGCCAGCGAAGCTTCAACGGACGCCAGGAATAACAAGCCGAACAAGGAGCCATACAAGATAATCCTGCGTTTGCCACTCGTCATATTCGCTATCTGAGGGAAAGTATGTGTCACACCGATTGCCTCGAACAGGAATATACCCAATACCAGTTCGAGTGCCACTATGACCAATGCAGAAATCTCTGATACAGCCATACCGGCCACTCTTACCCCGGCAGGTACCAGTTCAGACATCGGCAAGGCGATTAAATTAAAGTTGATAAAAGCCCCAACCATGCCAACGAATATAACGATCAGTGAAATGATAAAAAGCTTGGTGACTTTGGAGGACAACATATCGATGGACTCTGAACCACCGGTTGATATCTTTTGATACTGATCCATATATTTATCAATATTTCGACTATTTTCGATTACCTTGTCGACTTTATAGTTAATCTCTTTACCGAGTTTTTCGATACGTTTCCAAACAGGTGCCATGCCGCCTAATATCTTGTGGCGCTTACCGGCAACTTCTCGCAACTCCGATATCGCTTTTTTCTCACCAGCAACTGCAGATTTGTGTATTTCACTCAGCATTTTCTCAATGATACGGTCGCCGGTAGAACCCTTTGCGCGTGCTATTGTCTCAACCGCTTCACTCCAACCCGGGGCCTCAGGCGTGACCTGTCCACACTCCTTGTAATCACTTTCGATTTTGGCGATGTTTTCATCCAGCTTCAGCTGTAATTTGGGGTATCCAGCGACACTTTTGGTATTCGCGGTATCAATTTTATGGAACTCCTGCAGAATTTCGCCCTGAATTTTAGCGACTCCGGATTCAAGCAGGACTTTTCTATCTTTTTCGCGCATCGCCTCCGCCGATAATTTTATCCAGGAAGCCATCTTCCGTAATCCGCCTGCGGTTGCATCCGACATGGCCTGAATCATTTTATGCATGGGCTCTCTGGCAAAGAACAGGAAAATCATGCTGCTGACTATCCAGATAGCAATAGATACGCCCGGCATTTTCGGAAAAAGGTATAAATTCTCCATGGTCGAATCCTTATAATACTTGTTAATGGAGCCACCGAGAATAGTCTCGATATTGCGGAAAAGCTAGGTGAATAGTTATCAATTCAGGTTGTATTTGCAGGCCGATTACGTTTCCGTTCTTCAATGAAGCAGGCCCTGGATGGCCTGCGCCTGTATCATTTTTCTATCTCATCTGATTCCAGCAGGGTTGGAAAATGAAACTTCTGATACTTTTGAATCATATTTACTACCGGTACATTGACGAGTTCTCTCAGTCGTGTTGGCGGGTAGCCTAGCTTTTCAAATGGCAGGTATCTATCCTCCTGGTTGTGACATTCTCTACACTGAGGATGGTCTTTACTGACCTTGCGATGCAAGACTTCCTTCATCGCCGTTTTCTGATCAGGCTCTAGAAGTTCCTGCTCAGCAATATAGCGTTCCGCCAATGCCATCTCTTTTTCACCGTGCAGTAATTTTCGTATACCAGAGTCGTTCTGCGTGGGCGCTATCTTTACGCCATAGTTACCATAAGTCGGATATTGTTCTGTTTCATGCTCATGGGTAAACATTTCCTCGATTTCTACCAGCGCTCGCGGGTTACCGGTGATCTTGCCGGTAACCTTGTCATACCAATTAAATGTCCATGTTTCAGCCCCGGCCCGGGGTCTTGAATGACAGGTCTCACAGGCCAGGTAAAAAGCATGCTGGTTAAGAAAACTGCGCGTTTCTTTCGAACCGTCGTGCGGCACACTGCCATGACAGCGAATACAGACGTTGGTATTGTCATGCTGAAGTGTAAAGCCTATATGATGGAATCGACCTTCGATGTAAGACTCGTCGATCACCCGGTAACCCAGGTCGGTTTGAGATGTCTCTGTCTGCTCTGCAATCAGGCGCGAAAACATCGTCTCTTCTTCACTACCAGTTCTGATAATTTCCTTTAAAGATTCTCCGGCCTCTTCCTTTCCTTCGAAGCCGAATATCAGCGGGTACATAAAATGACCATACCAGACAGTAAATAGCATCAGGCAGATCACATAAAGTTTGAAGACAAGCTTTTTCAGCAGCTTTACCATTCGTAATGCTCCCCGCCGAAGTGTTGTGGCTTGATCTCATCCTCCAGCCCAGCCTCGATCATTACCTGCACATAATGCGCGTAGTGTTCATGAATCATTTCGTCTTCGGTCAGATAACCGGTAAGCCAGACCTTGGCTGCGGGAAATTTTTCCGGTGCATAGTGGACGTTATACCAGTGCACAAAAAACAGGAACAGGATGGCCAGCAAGGCTTCGTCGGTATGCATGATATAGGCGGCATTGAGAATCCAGCCCGGAAGGACATGTGAGACTTCATCCCGCCACCAAAGAATGGCGCCCGCAGGCCCGAGAATAGGTATACCCCAATAAGGCGCAAAATAGTCAAATTTTTCGCGCCATGACATGCGCTCATGGCGGGGCGGCCGATTGGTAAAGTAGAGCAGGTATTTCCACAGGTGAATGATGTCCCGGAAATCCTTCATATTGGGTACCATTTCCTGGGTAAAAAAGGCCTTGATACCACTCCCTACGGTCAGACGGTTTTCCTGTTTCAGTTTGCCCAGGTCGTTACGAATAAACCCCACTATCCAGTAGATCGTATGATAGACAAACAGGACCAGTAAAACAGAGCCCGCGATACGATGAATCATCGGCGCAATCTCGGGTCCACCCATGAAATCATATAGAGGTCTCGCCCAGGCCTCTTCGACATGGCGTAACGGAAAACCGGTGACGGCCAACACCAGAACAGAGCTGAACAGGACTACATGCTGTATTCTTTGATGCGCCGAAAACCGGTAGAAATAGCGCTTACCATCTTTCATTACAATCGGATCGTATTTAGACATGGTTTTATCTCCGCTATTTATCAGCATCATCTGACAATGGCTCAAAATCAGTGTCATCAGAGGTCTTTTTCTCTTTAATAAAAGAAAATTTTGGAAACAGGCGCCGTAATAATTCGAAAAAAATCAGAGCCAAAAAGAAATATAAAATAATCGCCATTAGTGCCTTGAAAAATATCAGCATGTAAAACTGCATTGGATACTTGTCTCTTTCATAGGTAACGTGAACCTGGAAACTCGACAACTCGGCACTGGCGTTTACATGGCAATCTGAATTTCTGCAGGTATTGCCTATATTGGCCTTGTTGGTTGCCGATGTCGGCACTAACTTCGACTCGATCAAATGGGTGTTTTCACCCTCTACCACATGACAATCGAGGCAGTCTGCGGTACGTTCAGAACCAAGTGCTATTAGCTTGCCGTGGAAAGTTTCCTTATATGTCGTCACTGCATCATCCAGTTCGTGCCTTTTCAAAAATTCCTGGTTTTGATGACATTTGGCGCAGACATTGATCGTTTCCATCGGAAAACGGCCCCTACGTAGACGCGAGGTCACATGATCATAGAAGTCTTCAGCAAAATACCCGGTTCTATGGCAACTCCTACAGCGGCCGATACTACGTTTTGATACACCGTCCTTGGTCTCTCCCTTGTAGACAGAAACCGGTCGATATAGCGGCTGATCATGGCAATCCTTGCATCCGGGATAGTCTTCCTGATATTTCTTCGGATTACCATCGGCGTCAAACTTACCGTGCACGCTTTTTGACAAGGTATCCGCTATCGGCTTGTGTGAAAATTTTGCCTGCCCTGAGGGCTCAACTATATGGCATTGCTGGGTGCAATCGACTTTTACTGTCGGATCATGCGGGAAACGATCTTTATCCGAGTGACAGTCATGGCATTTATTACGTCGATGAGGGCCCGATTCGAACATCTCATTGTTGATGTAATACAATCTGAACTTGCCTTGTTCATCGATTCTGCTCAAGCCTCTGTGTTTATGGCAAATAAGACAGTTAACCTCCGTATCGGCCTCGGCAACAGAGAACACTGCACCTACCAGAACAAAAGCAGTGATTACCAGGATACTGTTGAATAACCTATATTCACGCATGGCTCATACGGCCTCGTATGTAAAGATAGAAACTGGCTACATAATTGGTTAACGAGAGGCGCCTGAAAGACTGTTTAAGACAGGACAAAACCCGTCCTGTATCACTCAGCCCATTTACCGCTGGATAATAAATTACCCCGGATATTACTGAGGAGGAGGCCAGTACCAACATCGCCATCGAATTCATTGCTTCCGGTTATCGTTACAACCTGCTTATCCTGAAACAAGCAATATTCTTACGGATTGGAGGCGATGTTATAGGGTTGATACTGCTGAAGGTTGATTCAGATCAATGTTAAGGTGATTTCGCACACCGCTGTCATTAATCAAGAGTGGTTTTTGATATAGCTCAATAGCAGACTACTAGTAAAAGAAGAACAGAAAAAGGAAAAGGACTATCAGGGCCAACGGAATCAACGCTACCAACACACTTACCCACTGTATGCTGGCTTTACGGAGTTTATTGGTTTGTTCGCTCATACCAACCTCCAATCTAAGTGCCTTATCTTTCCAGCAGCCAGTGTACTACTGTATAACCGATTCCACAAACGGCTGACCAGAGGCCTGTCAACATAAACCAGCCCATGGCTGCCCCATGATCATCCTGCCAGTCCATCCAGAAAAATATCGCGGCTCCGAGGAAAAATATTATCCCCCAGACAACACGATTTATATTGCTCACTTTACCTGGTTAATGGTTAACGCCAGTCCTTCCGGTGGGTTCTTACTGCTAACCGATTCCATTTCTACAAACAGGTCACCGGGCTGGGCAATCGGATTCCCGCTTTTGGAAACCCGAGCACCGACGACTACCTGCTCAAAGGCGGATAGTTTCATTGATTCAATCATTGCGTCTGCGTCACTCAAACTGACATTAGCAGGTAAATCGGCCACTCGCAGACGTTTTACCGCCAGGGGCATCGGCGGGCCCTGCATTGCCTTGGCATAGACAAATACGAAATCGTCGGGGGCAGTCCGTGCAAGGAAACCAGGGTCCAGATCGACACTCAGGCTTATGCTAGTCACTGCGGCAACAATTTCCGGCGACGAAACTGGTTCAATACTCGGGTCTCTTGTTTCAAGTATGCCGAGCAAACGCTTCACTTCATTACTGGAATCTACATCATCGGCAATTTGTGGCAGCATCTTCGACCAATTCGCGTGAGCCAGTTTGTATTGTTTGTTTTGCTCAGCAGCTAGACCAGCTAGCCATAAGCCCGTCGGATCCATCGGAGTAATTTCCAGCGCTCTATTCACCAGCTCTTCAGGCTCACCGGCCATCGATCCCTGGTTTTGTATCGCCAGAGCATCGGCCAGAGTAAACATAACACCGGGTTCTTCACCTACCAGGTCGTAAGTGCGCTGGAAGGCCGTCACCGCTTCATCGATTTGACGCATCGACAGTAAAGTTCTGCCCAGAATAAACCAGCCCTGCGCATCCTCAGGATTATCGCGTAAACGCTGCTTAACCCTTTCTATCATTGCGTCCATACTCATATTTTCGACATTGGCTGCCGTTGGTCTGCTACGAGCCTCGGCGAGCTGCGGGTTATCTATCACTCGATATTCTCCAAGCTTTAGATACATGCTGACACTCATGACGGGGACAGCGACCACTAGAGCCCAGACCGCCCACTTTCCGGGATGACTCTCTGTGGAATGCTCGGAACGTTCGATATCCAGCGCCAGTGAAGTTTGTAAATCCTGCAGGGCGCCATCGTATTCAGCCTGAGTTAGCTCACCTTGTTCAAGCTGTTGATTGAGCAATTCCTTTTTCTCCCGTGCGATAGCAATATTCTGCTGTTGGCGGTCCGTTGTTTCACCGTCCGCAGGTTGCCGCAATATTGGAAGAATTAACAGTAACAGGGCCAGTACAAGCAGGCCCGCGACAATGATCCAGAAGCTCATGAATTTTCTCTTGTTTTATCTTCAGAAAGTAAATCTTTGGCGCGCTGCATCGATGACGCGTCGGGAGGTACGATTTCCTGTTTACTACGTATATTCCTAAACACTAGCCACAATACCAGTATCATGAGGAAGAAAGGTCCTAACCACAGTAAGAGGGTACTCGCTTTAAATGGAGGTCGGTAGAGGACGAAATCCCCATAGCGATCGACCATATATTGTACGACCTGGTCTGGCGTTTTTCCCTTCATTAGCATTTCGTGGGTTTGCCGGCGTAAATCTTGAGCCAGTTCGGCATTAGAGGCGGACAGGTTCTGATTCTGACAGACAAGGCATCTTAGCTCATCGACTAATTTAATATAGTCGGCTTCCATTTGCTTATTTTTGAACTCATAAGCCTCTATCGCTGTAAAACCAGCTGAGGGGGACAGCAGAGCACATAGCAGTAATGCTTTTACATAAAGTCGCATATCTAACTCGTTAATTGTTTCAGCATGGGGATGATTTCGGCGTCGAGCGACTCCTGTGTCACCGGGCCAATATGCTTATATTTGATCAAACCATCAGCACCGATAATAAACGTCTCCGGTACGCCATAAACGCCCCAGTCGATACCAACTCTGCCATCAATATCCATCAGGCTGGCATCGTATGGGTCTCCCAGTTCCTGCAACCATCGTTTAGCATCTTTGGGCTGATCCTTGTAATTCAGTCCTATGACCGGGGCTAGCTTTTTTTCTGCTAGCCTTGTGATAATAACATGTTCAGCCCGGCACGAAACACACCAGGAAGCCCAGATATTCAGTATCCAGACCTGACCCAGAAAATCCTTTTCCGTCAGTACTTTCTCAGGCTCGTGCAATTTCGCCAGAGAAAAAGCCGGTGCCGGTTTATCGATTAATACTGAGGGCACTTTCCTCGGGTCTAGGGTCAGGCCATAACCTAAAAGGCCTGCCATCAATACAAAAACACCTAGTGGGATCGCGAATCGCATTATCCTGCTACCTCTCCTGCCCCAGTCGGCACTTTACTACTCGATCTCGACCACTGGTGATAGCGTCGATCAGCAGCGGCAAACAAGCCGCCTAAGGCCATGATAAGCGCGCCTAACCAGATCCAGCGGATAAATGGCTTGTAGTAAATTCTCACTGCCCAGGCCCCCTTATCATCAAGTGGTTCGCCCAGAGCAATAAATAGATCGCGAGTAATTCCAGCGTCAATCGCCGCCTCAGTCATGGGTGATTTCTGAACCCGATAAATTCTCTTCTCAGGAACCAGTTCTACTTCAAAATCCCCCGACTCTTCTGTCACGGTAAAACTGCCCTTGGTAGACATATAATTATCAACTGGCACTTCCTTAATTCCATTAAACAGAAAGTTATAACCCTCAACCGAATAACTATCGCCTGGCGCCATGCGCAAATCCTTTTCCTGGGTATAAAGGCTGGTTAGTGTGATACCAACAATAAAAACCCCAATACCGAGATGCCCGATAATCATGCCGTAATAACCGGCCGGTGTATTGCGCAAAGTCGCCATGAAATTACGACCGCGGAAGCGATCATACAGCGCGATCCCGGTAGTAGCGGCAACCCACAGCGCCATGACCAGACCGAGTAGAGCGTTCCAGAACCATTGCGGTAATGTAAAACTTAATAGTAGAGCAACGACAAAAACAGCCAGCGCCGGCTTCAGGAGCTTCGCCGATAATCGCTCCCAGGTATCGTTCTTCCAGCGAACCAACATACCAACGCCAATCAGAATACCCAGTGGCGCAGTAATAATAAGAAAGACAACATTAAAATAGGGAGGCCCAATCGATATTTTTCCGCCCATCGCATCAATGGCTATCGGGTAAAGCGTCCCAAGCAATATCGCGGCGGCCGCAACCGTAAGGAAAATATTATTCAATAACAGCCCCGTCTCACGGGATAGAAGCTGGGTTTTAGCCGCACTTTTCAGCATGGGGGCTCGCCAGGCATACAGAGTCAGAGAACCACCGACTACTACGCCGAGAAAACCGAGTATAAATATACCTCGCTCCGGGTCGGTTGCAAAAGCATGAACCGAGGTCAAAACCCCCGAACGAACCAGAAAAGTACCGAGCAGACACAAAGAAAAAGTAAAGATAGCCAGCAATGAGGTCCAGGCCTTAAAGGTACCACGTTTTTCGGTGATCGCCAGCGAGTGCATTAATGCAGTGCCCACCAACCAGGGCATGAACGAGGCGTTTTCAACCGGGTCCCAGAACCACCAGCCGCCCCAGCCAAGTTCGTAATAAGCCCACCAGCTACCGAGCGCTATACCCAGCGTTAAAAACAACCAGGCGACGTTCGTCCAGGGACGAGACCAACGAGCCCAGGCCGAATCGACCTGACCCGATATCAAAGCAGCAATCGAAAACGCAAACGCGACCGAAAAACCGACATAGCCCAGATAGAGTAACGGTGGGTGGATCGCCAGCCCAATATCCTGTAACAGCGGGTTCAAATCACGGCCTTCGAGGGCTGCCGGAAATAAACGTTCGAAAGGATTCGAAGTGATAATTATAAACAGCAAAAACCCCATACTAACCAGACCTAAAACGCCGATAACACGAGCACGCATGACATTCGGAACATTAGGACTAAAAACTGCAACAGCCGCCGACCAAATACTAAGAATCAACGCCCAGAGTAACAGAGAGCCTTCGTGCGCACCCCAAACACCAGAAATCAGGTAGATCAGCGGCAATTCGGTATTGGAATTGGTGGCGGCATAAAGCACGGAAAAATCGTGCTGAAGAAACGACCAGGTTAAAGCGGCATAGGATATCCCGATAAACAATACCTGAGCGACCGCGGCAGGCTTTGCCATCGCGACCCAACGGGATATGCCCAGGCTCGCACCGGCTAAGGGTATAACCGCCTGGACTGTTGCAATACAAAAGCCGAGGATGAGCGCAAAGTGACCAATTTCAGGGACCATAATTATCAACCAGGATTAGTTAGTGGTGGTAGCAGCTGCAGCTTCTTTAGCTTTCTGCATCGCCTCGGCTACTTCCGGAGGCATATAGTTTTCATCGTGCTTGGCGAGTACTTCCTGGGCTACGAAGATACCATCGTCACCCACTTCTCCATTAGCGATAATACCCTGCCCTTCACGGAATAAATCGGGCAAAATTCCGGTGTAGCGCACAGTCACCTGTTTGCCACTATCGGTTAAATCGAATTGTGCAGTAAGACCATCACCGGGACGACTGATACTACCTTCGACCACCATACCGCCCAGACGGAATAATTTATTCCTTGGCGCTTTACCTTCGGCTACTTCCGTCGGCGTGAAAAAGAACATGATATTTTCGTCCAGTGCCTTCAGAGCAAAGGTTAATCCAACAGCGATACCGGCCAGCATGAGACCGATTAAGGCAAGACGTTTTTTACGTGCGGGGGTCATTTTATTCTCCTGTACCGTGATGGCGACGTTTATTTTGCTGCAACAACTGTTGATGTTGCCGACGCGGCAAATACCAGTTCAACCATAAGATCAGGGCTGCCAGGCCATAGGATGACCATACATACACGGCATAACCGCCCATATTAAGAAACTCTGACATTAGTTACCCCCGGAAAGTTCAGCCACCCACTTACTATTTCTTTCGCGCCGCAATAACTCGGCTCGACTACTCTGAAATAATGCGATTACGTAATATATCTGGAAAGACAACGCCATGATCAATAACGGTATCAGCATTCTCATATCGATGGATGGTTTATCAAATTTGGTGACTGTCGGCCCCTGGTGTAACGAGTTCCACCACTCGACCGAATAATGGATAATGGGGATATTCACTACGCCGACAATGGCGAGTATGGCCACCGCACGTGAAGCGATACGCTTATCGTCGATAGCACTGTGTAACCCGATAACACCGAGGTACAGGAACAGCAAAATTAATTCGGATGTTAGTCGCGCATCCCAGACCCACCAGGTGCCCCACATGGGTTTACCCCAGAGCGAACCAGTGGCCAATGCCAGAAAAGTAAAACTGGCGCCAATGGGCGCGCTGCTGATTAACACCACTTCGGCCAGCTTCATGCGCCAGACTATGATCACCACACCGCAAAATGCCATCACTACATAGACAAATAGCGACATCCAGGCTGCCGGCACGTGAATATAGATGATACGAAAGCTTTCACCCTGTTGGTAATCGGTTGGCGCATAGACCAAACCACCGTACAAACCCGTGATCAACAATAGTGCGAATACTGCGCTAAGCCACGGTAACCATTTACCGGCAATACGATAGAAATGCGGCGGTGAGCCTAATTTATTGAACCATAGATACATCGAATTTAATCACCCTAACTCATACTCATTTTTAGCGCAGCAGCTGTCGCCCAGGGGGACAGTGATAGCGCCAGAAACAAAAACGCCAGCAGCATATTTATCTGCGCTGACACATCCAGCCCCAAGGCCGCATTTTCTATAGCACTCGCAGCAAATATCAGAACCGGCACATACAAAGGCAGCACCAATAATGACAAAATTATACCACCTTTTCGTAATCCAATTGTCAGTGCAACACCAATCGCACCGATTAAACTGAGCACCGGGGTACCGATTAATATCGTCAGTAACAGGATTCCCTGAGCCTCAGACGCCATGCCCAGCATTTCAGCCAGAACCGGTGCCATAATTAATAGCGGTAAACCGGTTACCAGCCAGTGCGCGCAAACCTTAGCTAACACCAATACCGGCATGGGATGGGCACTCAGCAGCAGTTGCTCCAGCGAGCCATCATCAAAATCGGAACGGAAAATACTATCGAGCGATAACATCGCTGCCAACAAAGCAGCTACCCAGATAATACCCGGAGCAATACGAGCGAGTAGCTCAGGTATCGCGCCGATTGCCAGTGGAAATAACGTAATCACCAGGATAAAAAATAGAAGCGGGTTGGCTAATTCACCCCGGTTACGAAACACCAGCGTAAGATCGCGTCGTAATAGAAAAATAAATGCCTGGGTGAGTGATAATCGATTCATTCGGATAAATTCAACCGTTTCAGACTGGGGCCCGGCATCACCATTTCGTGATGAGATGTCATCACCACCATCCCCTGATTTTGTATATGCTGTTCAAACACACCTTGAAAATAATCCATACTTTTTTTATCCAGCGAGGTGAAAGGTTCGTCCAATATCCACAGTTTTGATTCGGTTACCAGCAAACGAGCCAAAGCAAGACGGCGTTTTTGTCCAGCAGACAAATTACCCACCGGCGTATCGCCATAACGATACAACAACACCTGTTCGAGTGCATCGTCGAGCTCAATCGGGGCGGGTTTACCCATGGCCTGAACCAGTCGAAGGTTTTCCAGGCAGGTGAGTTCGCGTTTAATACCATCGTGATGACCGACGTAATTAACAGCCTCGTAATAATCTGCGCCGAGCCGCGTAATCGACTGCCCCTGCCAGAAAATGTCACCGGCATCAGCCAGCTTTAGTCCGGTGAGAATGCGCAGCAGGCTGGTTTTTCCACTGCCGTTTCGACCTTCAACCAACAACATTTGCCCACCATCGAGCGATAAACTAAGATGCTCGAAAAGCACTCGATCATCGCGAATACAGGACAAATCGTTGATTTGCAATAAGGCTGTGTTAGACATAAAACCATTAAATCTTTAGGTGCGGGAAGGCTAATCAAAAAGCCTCGTAATTACAATTCGAATAATTGACAATGATCAACTCATCTGCATTTAAGCCTGCCTGCTACCTACGAAACCGTCATCTGCAGACTATTTTACCCAATATACTCCGTCCGCCCCTGCCTTTGGTAGATCGAGAAAGAGTCGAGCTGGAAGATGGGGATTTCGTCGATTTGCTCTGGACACCGACACGCTCACAAAAAGCCCTGCTAATCCTGCACGGCCTCGAAGGCTCGATACATTCACCTTACGCCCGGCGCATTTTGAATTACTGCAATCAACATCAAATCCCGGCTGTTTTCATGCTCTTTAGAGGCTGTAGTGGGGAGCCTAACCGCCTGCTACGCAGTTATCATTCCGGTGAGACCAACGACTTAAGACAGATCATTGAGCATCTTAAAACTCGCGGCGTTACCGACCTCGCCCTGCTTGGCTACTCACTTGGCGGAAATGTCACGTTAAAATATATGGGTGAAAGCGTTACTGAACCAGCCATCCGTTGCGCTATTGCAGTTTCCGTCCCCTTCAGACTCGACCTCTGCGCCACCACGATGAATAGCGGTTTTGCCAGAATATACCAAAAATCACTGCTCGACAGACTGATAGTAAAAATGCAGCAGAAACAGCATTTGATCAGGAAAAGTGCTCTAAATTTTCCCAGCCCGACTAATATGCGAAGTTTCCGGGAATTTG
>JAOUJX010000202.1 GCA_029882955.1 Gammaproteobacteria bacterium | reverse complement strand
GGAATCGATTCGAGTACGTCGTCTATCGTTCTAGCACCTGATTTAAAAATTTGTTCGGCAGTAATAATCGACGTTACTGCAGGCGCTTTACTAATGAGTTTTTGCCTACCTGTTGCTATCGATATAAATTGCTCGTCACCTAACGCAAATTCCAATTCCTCTTCTTCACTTTGAGCGTAACTAATTTGACTGACGATGCAAAAATATAGACTTAAGAGGAGAATATTTAATTTTTTATTGGACATAAATTTTCACCTTAAAGATTAAGAGCTTTCTTTGATTGCATTTGTTCTGAGTCCTATTGGTGGTACCTCGTTGCGATCGATAATACAATCGAGGAGAGTCGGTGATCGTTTATTTGCTATCCTGTCAACATCAAGTCCCATAAGATCTTCTGGGCTTCGAATAGTATATGCGTCAATTCCCATTGCCTTTGCAATCTTTGAATAACTTACTTCAGGCAGTTCTACACCGATTTGTTCGGCTCCAGTTAATTTCTGACCATGCTCTACCATACCAAGAGAACTGTCGTTTAAAACAACAAATATAACAGTTAGATTATGTTGCAGCGCTGTTGTAAGTTCAGCTCCAGACATCAAACAAGAACCATCTCCTGTTATACAAATAACAGGATCGTCTTTGCAGGCAAAGCCTGTACCCACTGCCGCTCCCTGCGCCCATCCCATACTAGAAAACTCAAGGCATGTTCGAAAAATACCACTCCACACTTTAGTGTGGGATTTGCGTCGTGCCTGTGTTTGCACCCACTTATACGGATGACAATAATGAATTGCCCATGCCATCGAAGAGCCGACATCTGCCAGGTACTTGGTATTGTGAGGGAACTTCCTGGTTAATAGCCGCATTAGCCTCTGTGGCTTAATTGGGACAGAATTATCTCGAGGTTTTTCTTCATCGATTAATTCAAAATAGCGGGTTGGCTTACCGTTACTCCCCTGAACGATTGTATTTTTATTCATTGATAAAACACTGCCACCGGTGAACTCGGTATACGTCGTTTCACTAAGGTAATCTAATATTTTTCCGAAAATAGATTTTATATCCCCTAGCACGTGTAATTTTGCGCCAGGTGTCCTTGCGAAGAATCCACTGTCCGAAGATACATGTAATAGCTTGCTGCCGTTTAAGGCTGGATCCCATCGATTACTATCCCATTCACCAAATCTTGCTCCAATTGCTACAATAAACCTGACAGAGGGATCGGTTATTACCTGATTGGCAATATCATGGCCGGCAAACCCCATGACACCACGATAAAGCGGGTGATATGGGGATACTAAGCCTTTGCCATGGGGAGTGGTTACAAACGTAATATTAAGTAAGGTAACTACCTCTAGAATTTCATCAATAGCATCGGCACAGCCATCACCAATCGCAAAGGCAATTTTGTAGCCTGATGTCAAAAAGTCTGACAATTGACTCACAGCCTGTTCATCCACTATCTGACTGGAACTAACAATCGGAGCTAAATTATAGGCCGGTGTGGTTGTCGGAGAATTGGCTTTAAAAACATCAGAGGGGAAACTAAGGTGCACTGGTCCTTTGGGTGATTCAAAAGCTTTTCGAATAGCACTGACAATCATTTGTTCGACTTGATTCACATGAGAAACCAAATAATTAAAGCGAGTTATGTGCTCAAAAAGCTTCATTGTGTCAACGCCCATCTCTGACGAGTTGCTTTCTTGAAACCCACCTTTACCCCAGGTTTCCATCGGCGTTTGAGCGGTAATTACCAGCATCGGTATCTGGTTGACATATGCAGAAGCAACACCCGTAATTAGATTCGTTGCCCCTGGACCGGTTGTGGCGCAGCAAACGCCGAGAACACCAGTATTACTGGTGTAACCATCGCACATAAATGCAGCTCCGGTTTCATGTCTCGCGACGATTGATTGTATACCACCAGTTCGAGAATCCCTGGCCAGCGCGTCATAGAGAGGTTCTATTGCACCGCCCGGAATACCGAACACATACTTAACTCCAATTTGTTTCAGGTACGACAGCAATAAGTCACTAACAAGGTATATCTTCTCCGGTTTACTCTCCGGTTTACTCTCCGGTTTACTCTCCGGTTTACTCTGTACTTTCTCGCTAATTTTACTTTTTAGGTTTAACAAAACTATTACTCCAGAATAAATAACGTCGACATAATGTTTTTATCATTCAGATTTATTCGGGTCCCGATATTCCCCGACATCATCCTGTAGTGTACGACCAACTGATACATACCCGTCCTTACTAGCTCTTCCTACACTACTAAACTCGGTAGTCTCTTCGATAATTAAATCTACTTTTTCAGTTATATCCCTCAATTTATCTAGAATTTTTAATTTCACGCTATCAATAACAAAGTGTGCCGCCAGGTATTATAATTTCAATAAAAAAGCTTATAAAGAACTTTAACACTGAACTGTACCTTATTGTATTAAAAAATAAAGTCTCTATTTTTCAATTAGAGTTGTATTGTGCATCAACACTTCTTCATACACTATATGTTGTATATGAATTTGGCTTAAATACTTATTGGCGTGGGTGTTTTCCGTGTAGGTGCTAGTTGCGTGTGTAGGTGTCCGCTACAAGCTCGTTCCAGGGGTATGGTGAAAGGGCTATAAGGAGTCACTACCTTTTTCGGTTTTTTTTGGTAAGTAAAAGGGTAATGCCGCCTTTTCATAGTGGGAACAAGATCAACAGATAAGTGAACTTCTTTTATAGACAGGTCGTAATATCTTCAGCGAGAATACCTTCGCTAAAGATTACTTCGACGATGAATAATAAAAATTGTCCCGATTAAAAAATTCCAGCTTAAGCATAAATTCAACCATATGATAGGAGCAGTACATTGGTTACAATCCAGGCCTCACCTTTAAATGATTTTGATAGAACACCAGAGGAAATAGAAAATAATATTGAAGAAACCATAGCCTTGAAAAAGAGGAACTTCGAAAAAGCATATCTATTATTCCTGTCAGCTCTGGTATTCACTACCATACTATCGCTTATTCAAATATTTGTGACTGCCGGTTAGTCACTAATATATTTTCAACCCAGATTTTTTTCTCGATTAGATGAGCGACACAGTACCGCCGGTGGTCGCATCAAAGTCATTAGCATGTCGGTATTTTGAATACCGACAAATCGATTATTTCATCGAATGACTTTGGCTCTCCGACACTATTACCCTGTACATAATCAACTCCAATCTCTTTTAACAACTGCCTGATTTCATCTGACTCGACATATTCAGCGATTGTTTTCAAGCCCATGATCTGGCCTATTTCGTTAATCGATTTTACTAATGCACGGTCGATAGGGTCGTCAACAATATCCTTTACAAACATGCCATCGATTTTTAGATAATCGACCTCCAGGTTTTTTAAATATTCAAAAGATGACAGTCCGCTACCAAAATCATCCAGGGCAAAATAACAGCCTATAGCTTTTAAGGTAGAGATGAAATTTGTAGCAGCGGGCAAATTAGAGATAGCCAGGGTCTCAGTAACTTCGAAGCAAATCTTGCTGGCATCAATGCCACTATTATCAAGTTGAGTAACGATGAAATCGAGAAAGTCGCTACTCGATAATGACTCACCCGAGAGATTAATCGAGACAAATTCAATTTCCTCAAAAAAAGTAGGATTCTCTACCAGTAAAGCGAGTGCATTCTCTATAACCCAGCAATCAAGCTTTCCCATCAATCCATATCGCTCGGCTGCCGACATAAATATATTAGCACCTACGATGCTGCCATTTTCATCGGTCATTCTGAGCAACATTTCATAATGCCTGTGAGAACTATTATTCATCGATACGATAGGCTGGGCGTAGAGGCAGAAGCGGTTTTCTTCCAGGGCCCGGTTAATACCAGCGACTAATTGCATCTGACCAAGGCGCCGTGCGACGTCAGCATCATTTGGCTGATAGATATGAATCCGATTGCGACCTAAGTCCTTCGCCATGAAACAGGCTGTATCGGCCTGTTTCATTAATTCAATAAAATTGGTCGTATCCTGGTTTATTGCGACCAACCCAATACTCACTCCAATTCGAAACGATTGCCCTTCCCAGTAGAATTGAAAGCCCTCTATTGCCTGTTGCAGCGTATTAGTTACCCTTATCGCTTGCTCTAATGAGCAATCTTCCATTAATACGCCAAACTCATCGCCGCCAAGTCTCGACAAGTTATCACGGTTTCTCACCTCCTCCTGGAGTACCCGGGCAAGCTGGCGTAATAGCTCATCACCTGCGATATGGCCACAGGTATCATTAATTACCTTGAACTGATCAAGATCCAGAAAACACAGTGCGTGACTACCCTTTCGTTGTTGCAAAGTTGATAATAAACGTTTAACCCGGTGTTCAAACTCGCTACGATTAATTAAATCAGTCAGGCTATCATGGCTAGCCTGATATCGAAGCCTGGCGTCTGCTTTCTTACGGACGCTTATATCCTCGTGCAGAATTATTACCCGTTCCCAGGATTCTTCGTAACCGGCTACCAGAAATGAAATGCTGCGAGATACAAAAGAGTCCCCATTGATATTAGTGTCAATACGCTCTATTTCGAAGTAAGTGTTATTCTCTGCCAGAAATGCAATCTCGGCTGAGTAATATTCAACCCACTTATCATTCCACCATTTATCGAGATTAACTTCCTCCCGTAGGAAATCTTCTTTTGAGTCAGCACTATGGATATCAAGCAAGGCTTTATTGACGCTGGTTATCTTTACGCGACTGACCAAATTACGCAGTAGAACGGGGTTGCTCAGGAAATAGTCTTCTAAATTTTCAACACCATCGGATTTAAGTCTATCAACTTCCTTTTTAATTGGTGAATAATCTTCTTCTTGTGCGCCCAGTGGTAAATTCTGAAACAACAGGTTGTATTGCTCGACGCTAAGCATTGAGTCTACTTTAACTTTGGCAAGTTCTTCCCGTAACCGCCTAATCTCGGCAAACAATGACTTTTGCGAGGGATCTGGACCCAGATAATACATTATAGGATTTTCATCGAAATTAGTTCCATAGACCGATAATTTAACGCCTCACATAGGCTCTACCGATTAAATCTGCTGATGTGTTTTGTCGTATATTTTTTATGACGAACTGCTCTCGCCCTATCTACCCGGCGACCAATTAGGCCGATTTTTAAGACCCGCGATTATAAGAGCCTGAACATCAGCACTAAACGATTTTATGGGGTTATGAGACTTTGTTCTGAAAATATCCATTCCATAAATTAAGTTCTATTCTGGTAGATCGATTAAAATTTCTGACGGATAATCGTTTAATATTTAAACAGGCATATGAAATGATTAAGTTTTCTGTTCTCGATCAATCTATCGCAGTTTTTGGAAAACCGGAAGATCAGGCAATCCGCGATACCATAGCACTGGCCAGGCTTTGTGAAGACCTCGGGTTTCATCGCTTCTGGTTATCCGAGCATCACAATCACCCAACCATTCTAGGTACTGCACCGGAAATTACGATGGCGGCAATTGCTCAGATGACCAATCGCATTCGAATCGGCAGTGCGGGGATTATGTTGCCGCACTATTCAGCCTTTAAAGTTGCCGAGCAGTTTCGCGTTCTAGATGCAATAGCACCAGGCAGAATTGATATGGGTCTTGGCCGTGCCCCTGGGTCAGATGGCCTGACAGGACAGGCTCTAAACCCGAATGGACGGAGTAATTCAGAAAACTTTCCGCAGAACGTTCATGATTTGATGTCGTGGGTTTCCAATCAGCCGCTGGCTGATCAACACCCTTTTCGAAGCCTACAGGCCCACCCGAAAAGCAACACGTCACCCGAAGCCTGGATGCTTGGCACATCCGATTATGGTGCTCGATTAGCGGCTCATTTTGGTATGCCCTACTGTTTTGCCTACTTTATAACCGATGGCCAGGGCACTCAACGAGCCCTTGATGTTTATCGCCAGAATTACCAGCCCAGTGAACGATTTCCTGAGCCACTTACCAGTATCTGCGTATGGGCTCTGGCGGCTGACTCAGAGGCCAAAGCTCACCGTATATTTAAACCCAGATTACACTGGAAACTGACGCGGGATCAGGGCGGTATAGAGCCGCTACATCCACCTGAAGTGGTTGATACTTTCGAATACGCCCCGCAGGAAAAGACTATCCTGCAACGTTTAACATCAGAAGCCATCATTGGTACGAAAGAGCAGGTAGCAAGCTCATTAAAGTCGCTGGCATCTATGTTTGAAGTAGACGAAATTGTGGTTCTTACCTGGGCCTATGATGACGATGATCGACGCCATTCATACCGATTACTTTCCGAAGCCTTTGATTTACAGAAATAAATTAATGCCGGAACTCGAGCCGGGCTTGTTCGCCTCGCCAGGTTACTGCGGTGTCGGCCTGCCTCGAGGATCCATTTCGGGCAAGTTGCTGGCTGAATACGCGATGGAAGCCGATTCAAAACTGATTCGGAACGTGCAATCGGTTTCTGCTCCAAACCGTTTACCGCTGGAGCCACCGGACCGAGTGGTAATTCCAGTCTCGCCTTGCTACTAATGCTGGCCAGCAAAAAATCACAAGCCGCGAAATAAAATTGAAAGTCGATATACTCAACGAACAAAATTCACCGGCTTCAATTTAAATTACGTCCATGACTCATCGCGCACCCGCCCCGCCCGTCTGGTTTATTGCCATCGCCTTTGCCAGTGCGGTAGGTGGCATGACATTAATCAGCCCGGCCTTACCCCTTGTGATGGCTGACACCGGGAGCACGTCTACTGCGGTTCAATTGCTGCTGACAGCCTACCTGATCGCTTTGTCCGCAGGACAATTGATCTATGGCACGGTATCAGACTGGCTAGGGCGCCGACCAGTCCTGTTATTTGGTGCAGCGCTATTCAGCCTCGGGGGGATTGCTGCTGTTTTTTCCAATACCATTGAGTCGTTGACCCTGTACCGGGTAATCCAGGGCCTCGGCGCCGCCGCCTGCCTGTCCATGGGCAGAGCGATCATCAATGACTGTTTTGACCGACAGGATGCCGCACGCAGCATGTCCACCGCCCAGACCATTATGGCGATCGTGCCTGTTCTGGCGCTCACTTTTGGGGGATTGCTAGCTGAGTGGGGTGGGTGGCAAAGTACGATGCTGGTCATAGCCATCGCCGGGATAGTGTTACTCATCGTGGCCCTGCAAACCCTGAAGGAAACTAATTTACATCGAGTTGATTCTATCAGCCTGGTAAGTCTTATATCAGCCTATAGCAACGTCTTGCGAAGGCCGGTCTACCTGGGCTTTGCCTTAACTAATGGCATGCAGGTCGGTATGTTTTTCTCGATGCTCGGGTTTCTGCCTTACCAATATGGTCGACTTGACGTGTCACCAGCAGAGTTCGGAATGTGGTTTTCGTTAACTCCGATATTTTATATTTTGGGAAACACGGCCAACCGCTATT
>JAOUJX010000201.1 GCA_029882955.1 Gammaproteobacteria bacterium | reverse complement strand
AGATGGGATTTTAAATCCTCAATATGATGGTTCCATTTTTCTATTTCACTATCAGGCTTATCAATACCAATGTATGGCGTTCGCTGGGTGCCAATCAAGGTTTCCGGTCGGACACCGGTGGCATCGAAAAGGCGCTCAGAAAAATAGCTAAATCGAAGATCCGAATCCATTTCCCAAAACCAGTCTGTCGCTGCAATGGCGACATCCTGGAAACGCTGCTCGCTGAATTCCAGCTTCTTATCTGCTCGCATACGTGTGATAGCCACAAAGACTGCGACAGTCCAGATTGCTACCAGTGCTAAAATACGATTGAAGAGCACTATCCAGACAGTGCTTCCTGGAGACGATAAAAAATAGCCAACTATAGTTAACAGCGAGGCTATAGTCGCCAACAGGTATATATGCCAGTATCTCGAATAACAGTTACCCATAAAAACCAGTGCTACATAGGGCACCCCGGCGGCAACACCCAGCGGTGTCATTAGATCAGCAATAAAAATAACCGAGGAAATGACCACAGAAATTATGATTATTTTTAGTGGAGTTTTGCGAATGGAAGGGGCTTCGTTCAATCTAATACTACAAAATTCAGCTTAAGGGCTCCCTAATGTTAGTCTAATAATCCGAATTATTCTTTGACTATATTCACATCAGGGACATTGGTGCCCGGAATCACATGGAAGTATATGAGCAACTTCCTGAAGAAATTTAGAGTATTAATCGACTGAGTAAATAACGGTAATTTCCCGGACAATCAAGTTGGGATGTGGGTCCGGGGACAGTATACTTAACTAGCGCTGATAAGCGGGGTGATAATTATACTGGACCCGAATTTCGAGATTTTATTTATGAGTTCAAAACCACAACTACCTGACTCCAGTCTTTTAAAATTCATTTTTCTGGGCATCCTGCTTGCCAGTTTCGTCCTCGCTATCGCGTTTCTGGGGTACATGACAATCCTGTTTTTTTTCGCGATAGTCGCTGGCTTCGTTTTGTGGTGGTCGTGGAAAGATCGGGATGGGGAGTGATAAGGGTATTGGCAAATTAACTATTTTAGCTCCAATAAACCCCATGCGGACTTGATTTTTGTGCGATTGTTCAACCGATTTGCACTTATTTGTATAAATCCAACCCTTACTGTAACCAGGCCTGACGTACTCCTGGGCCAGCATATAAATTGCCTAATCGGCGATATTATCGGTTTCCGAATCCTCGTCTTCCACAACCTCTTCGACCAGGCTTAAACCCGCGAAAGCATCATCGCTACCGATAGCGCCCCCCTCGGCCTTACTATCGAGCTCAATACGCAACCTCAAATTATTTTCTGCATCGGCATTTTTCAGCGCCTCCTCGAGACTGATCTTTCCGCTCTTATAGAGCCGGAACAAAGCCGTATCAAAAGTCTGCATGCCCATTGATTCCGACTTGGCCATGGCTTCTTTGATTTCCAGTACTGCCCCCTGAAGAATCAGGTCTGCGATACGTCCCGAATTGAGCATGATCTCAATCGCTGCACACCGTTTACCATCGACGGTCGGAATCAGTCGTTGGGAAACAAAAGATTGTAAATTGATGGATAAGTCGCTCAGTAGCTGGGTCCGGCGCTCTTCCGGGAAAAAGTTAATAATCCGATCCAGAGCCTGGTTTGCATTGTTGGCGTGGAGCGTCGATATCGCTAGATGTCCGGTTTCGGCAAAAGCCAATGCATGTTCCATGGTTTCGCGATCACGAATCTCGCCGATTAAAATCACATCCGGTGCCTGACGCAGGGTGTTCTTCAAAGCATCGGCAAAAGAGTCCGTATCAACCCCAACCTCGCGTTGATTGATAATACAGCCCTTATGTGGATGGATATACTCGACCGGGTCTTCAATCGTGATGATATGCCCTTTCGAATGAGTATTTCGATAATCGATTAAGGCGGCGAGTGAAGTTGATTTACCCGAGCCGGTTCCTCCGACAAATAAAACCAGGCCACGCTTCGCCATGATGACTTTCTTCAGTACTTCGGGTAAACCCAGATCGTCTATTTGGGGAATATTGGTGACAATATTTCGAATCACCATCGCCACTTCATTACGCTGCTTAAATATATTGACTCGAAAACGACCGATTTCGCTCAATGATAAAGCAAGATTCATTTCCGGCTTATCGTCAAATTCGAGCCTTTGTTTTTCGTTCATAATCTCCTGTGCAAGCGAGTTCACCCAACCCGGAGGAGCAACATCCTTACCCAGGGGTGTCAATACGCCATTAAACTTGGCACTTGGCCTGGCGCCGGTAGAGAAATAGAGATCCGAACCGTCCTTTTCAGCCAGAATTTTTAAATATGGTGTTACTTTCATGGCTGATATCCCAGGTTGGTATGCTACTAAGCTTTAAAAGTTTAATAGATAGTAGTTGAGGTTTGTTAAAAAGCCATATCGACAGAAATGTTTATGAAGTTTAAAGTTGGATTATTCCGATATACCTGGGTCGTATCATTCCCGATTACTCTTTCACTGCCTCGGCTTCGATTTCAACTAAAAATTCTGGCTTCGCGAGGCCGGGGATTTCCAGGTAAGTGTTGGCACATAAGTGACCGTCTAATACCTTGTCCCTCACCTTACGATAAACAGCAACCTGCCCTGGCAAGGTGACGTAGATAGTGGCCCGGATTAGCTGTGGCTTGTCAAAGCCGGCCGCTGCCATCACCGCAAAGACATTATTCCAGGCACGCTCCATTTGCGCTTCGAGACCTTTCTCCAGGGTGCCATCCGGCCTGAGTCCCAGCTGGCCAGAGATCACTATACGCTCACTGGCAGTGCTGTGAACTACCGCCTGTGCGTAGTTTGAGGCTGGTTTTACAACATTTTCAGGGTTAATTATTTTCATTATTTAGTACTCCGTTGATTTTGATTGTGGTGATCGGGGTTGAGTCGGCTTACCAGGTTGCCTTTCGTTGATATTCCTTCGGTCGTTCAGCCCCGCACTTTCGGTATAGGTATCGTCTTCTTATAAATCATCTTTGCTTGCGTTACTCTATACTAGCTAACGGGAAAGTTTCAGGGATCCAGACTGAGTATAATAAAGCATGAGAAAGATAAAGAGGTAATCAATGAACGACCCAACGCCACCCAAAGCTGAAGATGGTGCCTATGCAGGCGATAAAACGCCTAAAGATTGCTGGGAAGTTCTCCAGCAGGATAATCATGCTGTGCTAGTAGACGTACGTACGGACGCAGAATTTTCATACGTTGGTGTGCCCGACCTCTCAAGCCTGGGTAAGGAAACAAAGCTCGTCTCCTGGCTACTGTTTCCAGGCAACCAGATAAATCCAGAATTTCTCAGTCAGCTTGCCATAGCCGCACCCGACCAGGAAGCCCGGGTTTTATTTTTATGCCGATCGGGTGTGCGCTCTCGATATGCCGCTGCCGCAGCAACTGCTGCTGGATACCACCGCTGTTACAATATTCTGGAAGGGTTTGAGGGTGACAGAAATTCAGCAGGCCACCGTAGCTCTATGGGGGGATGGAAAGTAGCCAGGCTGCCCTGGATTCAGGGGTAAAAAGTAAAACAGGTATGCCCTGGTAGGATGCATTTCATGCACCTCAATCAAGCTGGATAGCCGCCCGGTGTAAACAAAGCGCCCTATGCGCTTTCACTGGCTCAGCCATTCGGGTTCGGACGACTCCATAAAAAGCCGCCGATGCATAAGAAGAAAAAGCTCATAAACACCAGAATCATCCAGTCTGAATCAAGCGCAATTAAGCTAACCAGACTAGCGATCATCATCGCGGTCGCCAACCACTTGGCACTTAATGGTACCGCTCCCTGTTCCTGCCAGTCATTGAGTAAGCGTGCAAATTGAGGCTGCGCATAAATCCAGTCGTGAATCTTCCGGGATCCCCTCGAGGCAGCCCAAATGGCGATTAGCAGGAAAGGGGTAGTCGGTAATATGGGTAAGAATACTCCAGCGACTCCCAGACCTGTTGCCGTATAAGCAAGCAATAGATATCCCAGTCGGGCCGGTTTTTCAGGCATTGGTCAGGGCAACGAATAAGACTTAATTTAAACCATTAAAATTTAATCAATGTATGTTCCCTAACCTCTTCCAATTTTTCTTCTAACTTCTGAATTTCAGTACGAAAAAAATCAGCACGAGGCGAGAGTGGGTCGGTGACTTCCAGATTATCCAGACCTTCGATCAGTTGCTCCATCAATTTCACAATCTTAATTTCTTCAACACTCAGTTCAAAATTTCTTAATTTACTTTTCATTTCAGCAACACCCATACCCTAATGGTAATAGGGAAATCCTATCTTCTTAATTCTGCTTATACAACATAAGAAGGTCATTTTATGGAGATAAATATACGACTGCCCTGCCTTCTGATAAACCGGCAGAATTAGTCAACGCCAGAGCTTTTTAGCTATGGGGTTTACGTTTTCAGGAAGATAGACTACTCTCGTGTCGTAAACTTGAAGTTATCGGGTTGCATTATGAAAAGTATCTATCTCGTTTTTATAGTCCTGTTTCTAGTAAATGCCTGCGTGAAGCCCCAGCCGGTTACCAGTCAGAACAGCCCGCTTACCCAGGGCAATATCCAGTTAAATTTAAAAGTCGGAAAAACCACCAAGGCCGAAGTTCTGGAATTGTTCGGGGCACCAAATATCACCACCCGTGATGGCTCCGGCCAGGAAGTCTGGACTTATCAGCGTTCAGCCCAGGTCACCCAGTCGAAAACCGAAGCAGGTTACTGGACCATATTTATCGCAGGTACCTCAGGAACCGCTTCAGGTTTTGAAAGCAGTTCCAGAATGATTACGCTGATCATAAAATTCGATGAAACCGATGTCGTAACCGACTTCAGAAGTAGAACATCAAACTTCTAAATAGAATGTCGTTGAAACACATATTATGGATATGCCTCCTTATCCTACCCCTGGCCGCTTGTGTTGCCCCCAGCAAACCATCGCTCACCCCGCTCGAAATCCAGGCTTTGCAGACCAGGGAGTACGAAGAGAGTGTCGACACAGTCTTTGCTAGCACCATCTCAGTATTTCAGGACCTGGGGTTCATCGTAAAAAGTGCTGACAAGTTAAGCGGATTCATAACCGCAGAAGGCACGGCAAAAAGCGAAACAGCCGCTTCCTGGTTTTTTCTCGTGCTCCCCAATGTTAAACAAACCCATGCAACAGCTTTTATAGAACGTATTGGCAAGCTGACCAAAGTCAGACTAAATTTTGTCGTCACATCCGAAAGATCGATAGGCTGGGGCATGACCGAAAGAAACGACACACCCGTGCTGGATTCGGAGGTTTATCAGAACGCTTTTGAACGGATTGAAAATGCTATATTTATTCGATCGAATTCTTAGGACGGTAGTTACGGGGAAAATGGCACTTACTTAAGGCATATAGGGAGTGATCTGGAGCGGGCTCTGTGGAATCGAATTTAGAACTCGATTCAATTTTCAAGACCTGACCGTGTGCTTTCATAAGCGTCGAATTTCAAAAAACTCCTACATTACAACTAACTCATACATCCACAATATCAACCGCTTTAAACATGTTTCGATACTGTCCGGGTGATAATCCAGTAAGACGTTTAAACAGCCTACGGAAAAATGATACGTCCATATACCCTATCTCTGCGCTCACCTCTTCGATCGGCAAACTGCCCTGCTCAAGCAATCTCTTTGATTCCTCGATTCTCAAATTCTGTAAATATTCAATCAGAGTGTCACCAGTTGCTGCCTTAAAACGCCTTTTTAGAGACCTTTCCGGTACTAGAAGCATACTGACGATTTGCTTGATAGCATCCATTTCACGATAGTGTTGCGACAACCAGGTTTCACATTTTTTAACGATTGAATCGGCGTGCGGTGTGCGGCGAACGAGACCAGTATAGGGCAGCTGCCCTTCCGGATGCCATTTCAGTAGGTAGACCTTTGCAATGTGTAACGCATCACCCGGGCTCGCGTGACGCGCGATAATATGCAGCGCTAGGTCATGCCAGGAGGTGGTACCGCCAGCAGTTACTATTCGGCCCGAATGATCGGCATAAATCAGGTTGGAAGTAGCATCGAAATTTACCTTCGGATAATGTCTCCTGAACATATCCTTGTAACCCCAGTGAGATGTTGCCGATTTGCCATCCAGCAACCCAGTTTCAGCCAGCAGGATGGAACCCGAACAGGCTGAATAAAGCTCAGCTCCCTCTTGATACTTGCGTAGAATCCAATCTATCAGGGCTGGGTAACGCCCGTGAATCGATTCATCTGGCCCTAACCAGATTTCCGGCAGGATGATGATAGGGGCTGATGGATCGTCCTCGATGAATACCTGGGGATTAACCGGAATTCCATTGCCACAGGTAAATGGGCCTTGTTGAGTCGACACGATTTCGACTCTGAAACACTTTGCTTCATCATTAGATCTCACCAGAGTCTGCCACAGATTTCCGGTAGCCGAAAGCACATCAACCATTCCATACAGAGCCGATCCAGCAGTTTCGGGAATCGCTAGAACCAGGATATTTTTTTGTTTTTCAGCACTTATTTTCATTAAATTAAATATTTAGTGGCACGTATAGCCTGTTTATGTATTTTATGCCGCTAACTAATTTCCTGTCAATCTCTATCATTTACCTCGTACCAACGACAACAGTCAGCGGACTAAACAATCTTTTAATACTCGGGAAAAATCATGACTCAAAGTAATCCACAACAAGTAGTATCTGTAAACACTGCACCTACATTCGTGAATGGTGTCAATCTGGACACCCTTAAAGGCACTGTGAATGCAATTCAGGAAGATCCGGGACTGGGCAATTGCCATTTCCGCGCAACCAACCAGTGGGTTGATGGTGCTCACAATCGCAGCACGGTCACCGGTTTCTACGGTGCCAGACAGGAAATAGCTCACAAGCAGACTTTCCATATGGTTGCCGATGAACCTGCGATACTTGCTGGTAACGATGATGGTGCAAATCCGGTAGAGCATTTGCTGCACGCGTTGGCATCCTGCCTTACCACCAGCATGGTGGCGCATGCCGCAGTTCGCGGAATAGAAATTCAGCAAATTGAATCGGAACTTGAAGGCGATATCGACCTCAACGGGTTTCTCGGTCTTAACAGCGAGACACCCAAAGGTTTCACTCGTATTCGGGCCAACTATCGTATCAAGGCGGCAGAAGAAGATATTGAGACCATAAAATCTCTGGCTTCATTTTCACCTGTCATGAACACCCTGACAAGCGGTGTACCTGTCGAGATCAGCGTAACGCCGAAGTAGCTTTTAGCTTCGACCCAGTGACGCCGGCAGGTCCGTTAAGGGACTTGCCGGCACTCACAAAATGGGGGGGGCAACCCAAAATCACACCATCCTTTTTTAGAGAACTATTATGAAACAGTCCATGTACACAAATTACCACCCATATATCGGGGAAATAGCAGTATCCGCCGCGATCTATGCGTTTTTCGCC
>JAOUJX010000547.1 GCA_029882955.1 Gammaproteobacteria bacterium | reverse complement strand
CACCCGGCTCTGTTTTACCGCCATTGTCGTATTACTGATTTACACTGGATAGCAGGGGCCGGGGCAGCCGCACCATCTAGCTGTACTGCCAAGATTAGATATCGGCAGGCTGATCAGAGCTGCCGCATAACGGGTATCGAAAAACAAAACGCAGTGGTTGAATTTGAACAGCCCCAACGTGCCATTACTGCTGGACAGGCTCTCGTGTTTTATGACCAGGACGTCTGTCTGGGTGGCGGCACTATCGAATCCGCATTTTAATAACAGGCTTTTATATATGAATGCATTAGGAATGAGTGAACTAGATAATCAGACGCTCGCATTGGCCGGGATATTTCAAAGCGCGGCTTTAATTGAGCAACTGGCTTATCAGGGCGAAGTAAGCCCGGCCGCCTTCGACTGTAGCTTCGATACCCTCTTCACCTTCGAAGCCGAATCAACAATCGACGTTTTTGGAGATGTGTCGGGATTAAGCAGGGGTTTGCAAACCTTGTCACAGCATCTAGACGGTAGTAATCAGGCTTCGGCGAAGAATCTGGTTTATTACATCATGTCGATGTTAAAGCTGTCATCCAGATTAATGCAGGATAACCAGTTAGCCGAAAATCTACAAAGTGATTTACAAAAAATAGAGCAACAGTCAGTCGATTTCGAAATGAACCGAGCGAGTATCGTGAGTAAAGTCGACGGACTATATCAGAACACGATCAGTAATCTGCAACCGAGGATTATCGTACGCGGGGAACACAATCATTTGACCAACCCCGGAAACGCCGCCAGGGTTAGAGCGTTGCTATTAGCCGGTATTCGGGCAGCCGTGTTGTGGCATCAACTCGGTGGTAGCAAATGGAAGCTGGTGTTTTCCCGAAAAAAGTATGTTGAGAAAGCCAAACAGTTACTAGCAGGAATTTCACCTTAGTGCTTCAATGCGAATGCTGTTTACGGATAAAGAAAGCTTTCTCCCATTGCCAGGCAGTTTCGACAATCTGCTCCAGCTCACTAAACCTGGGCTCCCAGCCTAGCTCTCGCTTCACCAATGTTGCATCGGCAACTAATTCGGCGGGGTCCCCTGCCCGTCTATTGGCATAGACCACTTTAATTTTCTGACCGGTAACTGTTTTTGCGGTGTCTATAACTTGCTTAACCGAAAATCCATGGCCATTCCCCAGGTTATAACAACTGCTTTTATTGCTACTTCGCAGTTTGCTCAGGGCCAACAAGTGCACATCGCATAAATCATTGACATGAATGTAATCCCGGACACAGCTGCCATCTGGTGTGTCATAGTCCTGACCAAAAACTGATATAGACTCCCGTCTTCCAGACGCAGCTTGCAGCACTAATGGAATAAGATGTGTCTCCGGATTATGTCTTTCACCGAGTTCTCCGTCAGGGTCCGCGCCCGCTGCATTGAAGTAACGCAGTGCAACAGACTTGAGGCCATATGCGGTGTCGTAGTCTTCTAGTACCTGCTCTACCATGAGCTTGCTACGACCATAAGGATTAATCGGTTTTTTGGGGTGCGCCTCATTAATAGGGGAGTATTCAGGCTCACCAAAAATAGCAGCCGTAGAAGAAAAAATAAAATATTTCACACCATGTTTGACCATGGCATCCAGTAAATTAAGCGTATTACAAACGTTATTTTGATAGTATTTTGCGGGCTCTACAACTGACTCGCCAACTTCAATAAAAGAAGCAAAGTGCATTACCCCGTCGAACTTGATTGTTGCAAACAAGTTATCCAATGTCTGTTTATCCGATAGATCACCCTCGTGGAATTCGCCACTTAGAACCGCATTGCGGTAGCCTTTAGAAAGATTATCGAAGGTAATAACCTCATGCCCCTGGCAGCCAAGCAT
>JAOUJX010000004.1 GCA_029882955.1 Gammaproteobacteria bacterium | reverse complement strand
AATTTATAGGAAAGAACCTACGCTACATAGTAGCCTATGCCTATTTGCAATAGTCAGCCTATGCTTATAATACATGCATGTCTGTAAGGAGACAGACCCAAGGAGATGTGTATATGGATATTCCAACCACATCGATAGGCAGGGAAGCTTAGCTGGAAGCCGCTGGATGAAATAAAGCAGGTAATCTTTAAACCCTCCGATTTGCAAGAATCGGAGGGTTTTTTTATGCCTGATCATCAAGTTTAATATGCTAGCATGTGCCCTCAGTTCGAATGCCCCGATATCCATGCAAGCCAGTCAGATAAGTGAAAGCCCCAAACCATTAGTTTTACTCTCAAGCAGCGAGCCTTTGCTGATACGCGACTGGCTTGACGTCGCGCGTGCTTCGCTACGAGAGGCTGACTACGAAGATATTCAAAATCTGGTGGCTGATACCGGGTTCGACTGGAACGCCATGCTCGAAGAAGGCGATATGCTGTCATTATTCGCGAGTAAAAAATGCCGCATAGTCACTATCGTCAATGGTAAACCCGGACAAAAGGGCGGCAAGGTAATCCAGTCACTTTGTGAGAGTCCACCCGAGGATAGCCTGTATATTTTTGTCGTGCCTAACCTGGATCGCCAGGGTAAAAATTCAAGTTGGTTCAAAAGCTTACAGAAGGTAGGTGAAATCGTAGAATTAAAACCGGTTTTCGCGAATGAACTGGTCGACTGGGTTAAACAACGCGCACGGCAGAAAAAATTAAATATAGATCAGCAGGCCGCGGCCTTTCTGGCAGAAAGAACCGAAGGCAACTTGCTTGCCGCCGATCAGGAACTGGAGAAACTTTCGATTCGATTGGGTGGTGAGCAGAATATTTCCTTCGAAGTGGTCGAAGAATCTGTTTCCCAGAGTGCTCGTTATAGTCACTTCGTACTGGTTGATGCCTGTCTTGCTGGTCAACCTGGACGAGCCTTGAAAATTCTCGAAAGTCTGCAAACCGAGGGCTTTGTAACCACGCAAATTCGCTGGGCGATACAGTCGGCGCTGGAGCAACTAAGTGGCCTGAAACAGGCCCAGTCGGCGGGTGGCCTGAATGATCGGGTCTGGCAGGCAATGCGAATCTGGCGAAACAAGCAACGCCTTTACCAGACAGCTCTGGGGCGGATGAACGCTATGCAGATTGAGCGTTTGCTACAAAGCTGTGCTACATTAGACCGCGTCAGTAAGGGCCAGCAGGATAGCGATTATCCAGATCAGGACTGGCTACAGTTGAAGGCATTAATCAGTCAGTTTTGTGGATTGAAATTACAGCTTTAAATTCGTTGAATAGATTAAATTTACAGGATAACCAGATGAATAATAATACTGCAGACCTTGAGCAGTATATGGAAAATCTCGGCCGTCAGGCACGGACCGCTGCGCATCTGATGGCACAGTTTGCCCCCGATGAGAAGAATTCGGCATTATTGAAAATCGGTCAAATCATCGATAGCGAACGAGAGATGATTCAACGTGAAAACGCTCGCGATATGCAGCAGGGCAAAGCCGATGGTCTCAGCGATGCGATGCTGGATCGTCTGCTGTTATCCGATGCTCGAATCGATGGCATGATCGAGGGCTTACAGCAGGTTGCGACTCTGGCCGACCCGGTCGGCGAAATTAGCGATATGCGCTATCGTCCCAGCGGCATTCAAATTGGCAAGATGCGGGTACCACTTGGCGTTATCGGTATCGTTTATGAATCCAGACCCAACGTCACCATCGACGCTGCGGCACTCTGCCTGAAGTCTGGCAATGCCGCCGTTTTGCGCGGTGGTAAGGAGGCGATTCATTCCAATCAGGCCATTTATCGATGCATTCAACAGGGTTTGCGCGAAGCCGGATTACCCGAGTCCGCAGTACAGGTGGTGAACACGATCGATCGCAATGCAGTTGGTATGATGCTGAATATGCCCGAAGCCATCGATGTTATTATTCCACGCGGCGGTAAGTCGTTAATTGAGCGCATTGCCAGTGATTCGAAGATTCCAGTGATCAAGCATCTGGATGGCATTTGCCATGTCTATATCGATGATAAAGCCGATCTGGATAAAGCCTTAAACATCGCGATTAATGCCAAGACCCGGCGTTACGGTGTCTGTAATGCCATGGAGACTTTGTTGATTGCCAGCGGCATAGCGCAGTCGATATTGCCAGCGCTTGAAAAGCAGTTGCAGGATAAAGGTGTAGAATTGAGAGGTTGTGAGCGAACCCGGCAATTGAGCAACCAGGAAATGGTGGCGGCGACCGAGGAAGACTGGAGTAGCGAATATCTGGCAGCCATACTCTCGATCAAGATCGTCGATGATATGGAACAGGCTATCGCCCACATTAATCAATACGGATCTCAGCATACCGATGCCATTGTCACCGAAGATTTCAGCCGTGCCCGGCAGTTTATGCGCGATGTGGACTCAAGCTCGGTGATGGTGAACGCCTCGACCGCGTTTGCCGATGGTTTCGAATACGGGCTCGGTGCCGAGATTGGTATCAGTACCGATAAATTACACGCGCGCGGTCCGGTCGGACTCGAAGGCCTTACTTCACAGAAATATATTGTCTTCGGAGATGGGCATATTCGATCTTGAATATGATCGGAATCTTCGGTGGTACCTTTGACCCGATACACAAAGGGCATATTCTGCTTGCGGAGCAGGCGCTCGCTAAATTGAAGCTCGATGAAGTGCAGTTGATGCCCTGTGCTAATCCGGTGCATCGGCAACAGCCGCGAGTAGAGGCCATCCATCGACTAAAAATGCTGGAAATCGCGCTTGCAGGATATCCGGCTCTGCGCATTAACAGCATTGAAATTGACCGTGGCGGACCATCGTATATGGTCGATAGCCTGGCTCAGATTGCGCGCCAGCAAAAGGCCGTATTGTGCCTGTTAGTGGGCGTTGATGCTTTTAACCAGTTTCCTGGCTGGAAGTCTCCAGGGGAGATACTGGATCTGGCCCATTTGATCGTTTGCGGTCGACCGGGGCAGGCACTTGATCAGCGTATTTATCCCGAACATCGGGCCGGTTCAGTCAAGGAGCTGGAAAAACGGACTTCCGGCCTTATATTATCTCTCGATATTGATGAGTGTTCCTGCTCGTCAACCGAGGTTCGCCAGTTACTAGCCGAAGGTCATCCTGCAGATAAATGTCTGCTACCGGAAGTTATGGACTATATTAAACAGCATCATCTGTATGAGAAAAATTGTGAGTAAAACAAAACCTGTCGCGCTGGAATCGGAAGCCCTTAAAAAGCTGGTGGTAGACGCACTGGAAGATATTAAAGCCGAAAACATTGTTGTGCTCGATGTTAGCAAGCGGGCCAGCTTTACCGATAGTATGATTTTTGCCAGCGGTAAATCGACCCGGCACGTCAGTTCGATCGCGGGGTCGGTCGTCGAGGCCGCTAAAGCTGCCGGCATACCACCTATCGGCGTGGAAGGTGAAGCCGTTGGTGAATGGGTACTGGTCGACCTCGGAGATGTCATCCTGCATGTGATGCTGCCTGATACTCGTGCTTTTTATGATCTGGAAAAACTCTGGAGTGAAGAGTTGGTCGAGGCCGCCGAAGACAGTTAGTCGTCGATGCAATTACAAATCATCAGTATTGGGCAGAAGATGCCGCAATGGGTCGATACGGCCTGCGATGATTATATAAAGCGGCTACCGCGCGAAATGTCGATCCAGTGGACAACGCTGCCACTCGCACAGCGCAAGGCAAAGTATTCAGCCGATCATTTCAAACAGCAGGAAGCCGAGCAAATAAAGCAGAAAATTCCATCGGGGAGTTATAACCTCGCGCTCGACGAGCACGGCAGGCACTGGAATAGTCAGGACTGGGCAAAACAGTTACAACACTGGATGCTGGAGTACCCGAAGGTGAATCTCATCATTGGCGGGCCGGATGGACTGTCAAATTCATTACGACAAAGTTGTCACCAAACAGTATCTTTTGGCGCCATGACTATGCCCCATGCACTGGTACGAGTGGTATTAATCGAGCAGCTTTATCGAGCCTGGACGATAACCAAAAGTCATCCCTATCACCGCGAATAAGTTATTATAAGGCTATGATTTATCTGGCTTCGAGTTCACCGCGACGGGCGGAATTATTGCAGCAAATAGGGCTCGATTTTGAGGTGCTGCACGTCAATATCGACGAGTCGATCTATCCCGAAGAAAAGCCAGCCGATTATGTTTGCCGTATGGCCAGGTCAAAGGCTGAATCGGCAGTACGGGATAATGCAATTAATTCACAAAGCGATACGGTGATTGCTGCCGATACTATTGTTTCTATAGATGATAAAATTATCGGTAAGCCTGGCGATCAGAGCCAATGTCGGTGCATATTGTCGCAGCTCAGTGGCCGGAGACATCGGGTGATGAGTGCGGTCGCTTTGTTTAATCGCCAGAAACTCGATTTGAAGCTATCGGAGAATTTAGTCTGGTTTCGCGTCATTGACGACGCAGAGATTGCTGATTACTGTGCAAGCGGGGAACCGATGGACAAAGCCGGTGCCTATGGGATACAGGGTAGGGCGGCTATATTTATTAAACACCTCGAAGGCAGTTATTCCTCCGTTATGGGTTTGCCGCTGTATGAAACAGATCAGCTCATGAGACAGGCCGGTATAAAAATATGATTGTTAGTGAAGAAATTTTAGTCAACATTACCCCGCAGGAAACGCGTGTCGCCATGATTGAAAATGGGGTGTTGCAGGAAGTCAGCATCGAGCGAGAGGGAAATCGAGGTATTGTCGGCAATATCTATAAGGGCAAAGTCAATCGAGTATTACCCGGTATGGAAGCGGCCTTTGTCGATATTGGTCTGGAAAAGGCCGGGTTTCTGCATGTCTCGGACATTGATACTGGTGATAACCATGGCGAGGCGGAAGTTACCAGGCCGCACATAAACGAGCTGTTGCAAGAGGGCCAAACCCTGTTGGTGCAGGTCGTTAAGGATCCTATGGGAACCAAGGGTGCGCGTTTGACAACGGCTATTTCTGTACCATCGCGTTACCTGGTATACCTGCCTAATTCATCGATGATTGGTATTTCGGTGAAAATCGAAGACGAGGAAGAACGCGAGCGCCTGCGTACATTATTATCCGAGTGTTTGATCGAGCACCGCAGTGGTGGATGTATTGTCCGCACCGCAGCCGAAGGTGTCGAAGAGGACGAGCTACTACGTGATATCAGTTTTCTTTGCAAAATGTGGGATTCGCTAGCCGAAAATGCCGAGACCGTTAAACCCGGTTCGATAATTCATGAGGATTTGCCGTTATCGATTCGAGTTCTACGCGATATGGTTGGCAAGGAAACCAAAAGCCTCAAGGTTGATTCTAGAGAAACGTATCAGAAGATGGTGAGTTTCGCTAAGCGCTATATTCCAGACCTGCCCGCAGAGATTGTCCATTACCCGGGTGAGCGCCCCATATTTGATCTTTACAACATAGACGATGAAATTCAGCGCGCGCTGGGTCGACAGATTGGTCTGAAATCAGGTGGTTATTTAATTTTCGATCAAACCGAAGCCATGACCACTATCGATATTAATACCGGTGCCTTCGTCGGTCATCAGAACCTTGAAGAAACGATATTCAAGACTAATCTGGAAGCCTCTCAGGCCATTGCCCGCCAGTTAAGACTGCGCAATCTCGGTGGCATCATTATCATCGATTACATCGACATGGAAGACGAAGAGCACAAGCGACAGGTGTTAAAATCGTTACAGAAATATCTCGACAAAGATCACGCCAAGACTCAGGTTTGCGATGTATCCCCACTGGGTCTAGTCGAAATGACGCGAAAGCGCACGCGGGAAAGCCTCGAGCATGTACTGTGTGAAACCTGCCACACCTGTCATGGTCGCGGTTCGCATAAAACCACTGAAACAGTCTGTTACGAAATATTCCGTGAAATTTTACGCGAAGCCCGACTTTATGACGAAGCTCAGCAATTACTGGTCATGGCGAACCAGAATGTTATCGATTGTCTGCTTGATGAAGAAGCCGCAAGTCTGGCTGAATTGGAAACCTTTATCAAAATACCGGTCAAACTACAGGTAGAAGCACATTTTTCGCAGGAAACCTACGATGTTGTTCCGGTTTAACCAGATAGTAGTATTTCAGGAAAAATGTTAAGCCTGCTTCGCTACCTCACTCAACGGCTGATCTGGATGGTTATCTTTATCGGCTTAATTGTCGCAGGGTTACGCCTCGGTTTAGCCAATATAGACCTGTTTAGGGCCGACATTGAAGACTGGGTCTCGGAGGAGCTCTCTCCGGGTATCCGCTTTGGTGAAATTCGTTCCTACTGGAAAAAAATCAATCCGGTGCTCGAACTCGATAACGCTTCCATAACACTGCCTGATCGAAGTAAATCGCTGGTCGTCGATACTATATCCATCGAACTGGATTTATGGGGTAGCCTGGTGCTTGGTACCGCGGCCATATCCGAAGTTACCGGCATTATCGATAAAATCACCATCCGTAAAGATAGTGAACACCATTGGTGGCTCAACGATATTAATCTGGTTGCCGCCGAAAGCAGCGCGGCGGCAAGCGATATCGAAGACATGCTGGCGTCTGTTCCACATTATCTTGAGATCGAACTCAGAAGGCTAATCATCGAGGATGAAACTAACCGGCAAAACTATCAGATTGAAAACATCTTCGCCGATATTCAGCATCACGATGACGCCACTCATTTGCAACTGCTGGCCGATTTGCCGGAAGCATTCGGCGGTTCAATAAAAATAAAATCAATTTTGCAACAGAACCATGGCCTGACCTATTTTCAGGCAGAGCAGCTCAAACTTGATCCGATAACAGCGCTGTTCGATATAGGCCTGGAGGAGATTCGGCAGACAGAAATCGCCGGTGAATTCTGGTTGCGCACACGCGATCACCATGTCGAGGGTATTGATGCCGATGTTTCGATGGCCGGTGCCGCTTACCCGCCAGATTCCAAAGATACCTCACTGCCTTTTAAGTTATCGCTACAGTTTAATGCGGATAAGCAGGAAAAGAACTGGATAATGAGTAGTAAGACTCATGACATATCGGTGAATAAGCAGGCACTCCCCGATATTATTTCTCAACTCAGGTTAGTACCTGATCCTGTGCAGAGCAGGCTTGATGGTTGGGTTCAATCTATCGATTTACGCCATTTTGTCGATGCGGGGAGAGATTTTCTGCCAGAGCAAATTATCGGATGGGTAGACCAGGGTCAGGTTCGGGCTAGCTTTGATGATACCTGGTTTAGCTTGCTCACAAGCAATATCGCAAGCCTTGAATTATCATCCAGTTTATCTGGACTAACGAATCAACCGATAGGTAGTTTCCCGGGGATTAGCGGCGCTAATGCAGATATTCTCTATGCAGGAGAGCAGCTAAAGCTCAGCATTAGCCAACAACCGGTATCGCTCGACTTTTCGGATCAATTTATAGCACCGCTTGAAATTAGAAAAATCAGCCTTGACGCATTCGCCCATTTCGAAAACGAGGCTGTCACCCTGTCGATACCGGATATCAGGCTAGCGAATGACGATATAAAGCTGACCGGTCGATTATGGCTTGAAACAGATCAGTCTGCGCCACCGTTTTTCTATTTACGCGCTGGTTTCGACGAAGGAGTCGGAAGTCAAAAGTCGAAATACCTGCCGATTAAAATCTTACCTGCAGCGGCTCGTAAATGGGTAGACGATAGTATCCACACCGCCGATATATCGAAGGGTGAGTTATTATTTCATGGTCGGCTCGAAGGCATTAAAAGGTTTGCGAATGAAATGGCCGGAGAACTAATGGTAGGGTTCGATATCAACAATACCGCATTAACCTTCGCCCCCAACTGGCCAACAGTAGAAAAAGGCAAAGGACATATCCTGTTCCATAACATGGGAGTTGATGTCGACCTCGATAGTGCGCAGTACGCAGGTATAGAAAATGCGGGGGGCAGCATCAGGCTGTCGGATTTTTCGAATTCGGTGGTTCAGGTCGATGTGAGCGCCGGTGCGCCGACAGAAACTGTGCTTCCGTTTTGGCTGAATTCGCCGGTAGGTACCGCTTTTCGCGACGTCGCAAAAAATCTGCAGAATCCCGGTGGTGAAATCAGCGCCAGGATCAAATTATCGATCCCGCTCAAGGATGAGAGCGTAAGCGAAGAGGTCGAGGTGAAATTAAATTTGAATAATGCCGAGATCAATGCACCCGCCTGGGGTATAGAGCTTTCCCAAATTAATGGCGAGGTTTTGATTACGCGAGATGAAATAACAGCGAAAGGAGTAAAGGCACAGTTTTTTCAGGATCCAGTGACGGTCGATATTGATACTGAGAATCAGCATACGTTGATTAAAACTAATGGACTGATAGAGACGCAGCGACTTTTGAATCTGCTGCCAGAAAGTTTGACCAGGGGTATCGAGGGCAAAAGCGACTGGCTGGTCAATCTGGCCATTGCGAATCAGCGCAAGACTGAAAGCCAACCAATACTCACTGTAGATGCATCGAGTAATCTAACGGGTACCGCCATACATCTACCGGTGCCCTACAACAAGAGCCCGGATACCGGTCGACCGACCACCGGCAGGATGACACTACTGGCCAATAACGCAATCAATTTTGAGTATGGCCTGGGTAGCAACATGCGTGGCAGGGGCAGTTTACAGCAGACCGAAGCAGGCCAGCGGGAGCTGGTCGATCTCGATCTTGCTTTTTCCGATGCTATTCAAGAGTCTGAATCGAAAGGAATTCGCATCCACGGAACCCTGCCTCAGCTACCAGTCGATGAATGGATAACGCTTTATCAGTTCGAAGCGGCGCAGCAACAACCAGGTTCGCGAAGCCTGATGCCATTGCTGCAAACTATCGATTTAGATGTCACAAAGATGGAGCTGTTTGGCCGGCAGATAGACAACACAGTGTTTGTTCTGCAGCAGTCCGTGAGTGGTTTTGCCGGTAGGGTTGACTCGCCGATGGTGAAAGGCAAGTTCGATTTTCCGACGCTTGATTCGGTTGATAATCCGGTCGTAATAGACCTCGAATACTTCAGGATTCCGTCTAGTCCAGATAAAAAAAATACGGCTACGGGTCTGGTCCCCGACGACCTGTTCAATCTGCGTCTTCGTAGCAAAGAGTTTGTTTATGACAACAGACTGGTCACCGATCTGGTGCTGGATACCAGTGTTGTTGAAAATGGCTTGCTAGTTGATACTTTGTTTTTTAAACGCGATGATATTGAATTCAAATACGATGGCCACTGGTTGTACAACCCTGTTTCCAGAGAGCATAGCAGCCACCTTAATCTATCTATAAAGGGCGAGAAATTCGGTCAGGCAATCGCCAAACTTGGCCTCGGTGATTTTATTCATAACGGCACTATCGACTTCAGTGGCGAGGTTAGCTGGCCGGATGAGTTGATGAAACCGGAATGGGATCTGCTCGAGGGTAAAGGCCGGTTCAAACTCGAAAACGGTATTCTGAAAGATGTCGAACCGGGTACGGGTCGCTTTGTTGGTCTGTTTAGTTTAAGTGCCTTGCCGCGCCGCCTGTCACTCGATTTTTCTGACGTGCTTTTTAAAGGGATGGAATTCGATGTCATTAAAGGTGACTTGGTGTTGGATGGCCAAAGTCTATACACTGCTAATACCAAACTGGATGGCCCGGCGGCGAGGGTAAGATTAGTCGGCAAAACCGGATTGAGAGATCGAAATTACGAACAAAAAATTTATGTTGTTCCGAAGATAAGGCATGCGCTGCCGGTGATCGGTTCTATTCTTCAGGGTAGCGGCGTGGGTTGGGGATTGTTGTTATTGCAAAATCTGTTTAAATCATCAATCGATGAATCGATCGAAATCGAATATGGTTTGACTGGTAGCTGGGATAATCCGATTATAGAAGTAATAAACAAACCCGAGCCGGTTAAAGAGGAAGAGTCCAGTGGTACCCCGAAAATTGAAAAGTAAGATATTTCTGTGCCTGCTTTTAAGCAGCCTGTGGCTACCGGTGAATGCCAATAGCCTGCGTATTTTTACTCTGAGCGCTGATGAATGGGCGCGACCTCGTGGTGGTGCTGTCATAGCAGAGTTTGATTCGCTACGTGCGGCGGTCGCCTATTGGGATGATGCTGCCGGTAATGGTGTATTGATCCGTTATCCGGGTGAAGACAGCGGAGAAATATGGGCGACTGAATTACGCGACTGGCTGGTTTCACTGGGTATTCCATCCGACTACATCCAGTTAGTTTCGGGTAGCCAGTCAGCCGACGAAATCCGACTCATCGTCGGTAAACGCAAAGATTTTGAACAATAATACTTCGATCATCAATCAGGAATTTTCATGTCAGCCACACTCGACACCGTAGCCAGCCAGATACTAGAACCTACTGGCCTTACTATAGATAACTTAAACCAGTACCTGGATGGTCTTCATGGTCAGCAAATCGATGCTGGTGATCTCTATTTTCAAACCTCGCAGCAGGAATCCTGGGTGATGGACGATGGCATTATTCGCGAAGGTTCTTTCAGTATTGAAAAAGGCGTTGGTATCCGGGCTATGTCGGGCGAAAAAACCGGGTTTTCCTATTGCGATGATCTGCAATCGAATGCCATTAGCCAGGCGGTCAAAAATGCCCGCGCCATCGCCCGGCAGGGCCAGGAAGCCAGCAGCCGGATTCTATTAAGTAACGCTAGCAGTAAAGCCCTTTATACGCATAAAAATCCGGTCGACGGGCGCAGTGCTGACGACAAGGTTGAGTTACTGAAAAAACTGGATGTCTATACCCGTGGGCTCGATGAGCGAATCGAGCAGGTGATTATCTCACTGGCCGGTGGCATCGACCATATACTGGTGGCTGCGACTGACAATACCCTGGCGAGTGATATCCGGCCTTTAGTCCGTTTCAATGTCACTGTATTAATGAACCAGAAAGGTCGTAGAGAACAGGGCAGTGCCGGGGGGGGAGGCAGACATTCCTATGATTTGTTCTTTGATACAGACCTGGTCTACGAATTTGCGCGTGATGCAGTAAGACAGGCTGCTACTAACCTCGAAGCAATTGCCACACCGGCGGGTGCTATGCCGGTTGTCCTCGGCCCCGGTTGGCCGGGGGTATTGCTACACGAAGCCGTAGGTCATGGCCTTGAGGGTGATTTTAATCGCAAAGGAACCTCTGCCTTTAGTAATCGTATCGGCGAGCAGGTTGCCTCGACTCTGTGTACTGTTGTGGACGACGGCAGCCTCGAAAATCGTCGCGGTTCGCTGAGTGTCGATGACGAAGGTGTGCCGGCACAAAACACAGTATTGATCGAAAACGGGATTCTCAAGGGCTATATGCAAGATAAGATGAATGCCCGTCTAATGGGAACTCAGTCGACTTCAAATGGGCGACGAGAATCCTTTGCGCATTTACCGATGCCAAGGATGACTAATACCTATATGCTCGCCGGAAAATCCGAACCGGATGAAATTCTCAGCTCGGTGGACAAAGGTATCTACGCGGTCAATTTCGGTGGTGGTCAGGTCGACATCACTTCGGGCCGATTCGTATTTTCTTTGTCAGAAGCTTATCTGATCGAAAACGGACGCATCGGCGCGCCGTTAAAAGGGGCTACTCTGATCGGCTCCGGCCCCGAGGTCATGGGCAAAATTTCGATGGTAGGTAACGACCTGGCCCTGGATCAGGGTGTCGGAGTCTGCGGTAAGGACGGTCAATCTGTACCCGTCGGAGTGGGGCAGCCAAGTTTAAAGATTGAGGAAATTACAGTCGGCGGTACCGATAGCTAATTCACCGAAACCCCGGTAATTTCCATTCCGGATTCCCCTGTTTGCAGGGTGAGGATTCCCAGAAATTCTCCCTCGAATCGCGTGCTATGCAAGCGCCAGAGGATAGTGACCCCTTTTTCTCGCTGGAGCGAATCGATAAATTCGAAATCGGGATCGACACAGGTTAACAGCGGGATCTCCTGGCAGCTCAGTTGAAAGTGTTCCTCGGATAGTTTGGCGCGTAATTCGCTGGAAAATCCACGCGAAAATCGTGCGTAGTCCTGATCGCGCGAGGCTTCTATTATGTTTTTCCAGATCGGCATAGCGACCGATTTTAATTGCTCTTTTTCGAGTGTGGATAGTGAGGTTTTCATAGTTGATTGATTAGTTTTGGTTGACTGTTTCTATGTCGTCCTGCAACCACCATTGGGCAATGTCTTCGTAAATCGAGAGCATAGCAGGGATGACGAGTAATATTAATACGGTAGCGAAGGCCAGGCCAAAGGCTATAGATACCGCCATCGGAATTAAAAATTGTGCCTGTCGTGAGGTTTCAAATAATAGCGGCGTGAGCCCCGCGATGGTTGTTAGTGAGGTTAATAAAACGGCGCGTAAACGCTGGCAGGCCGCCTCTTCGAGAGCGAGGTATATCGAGATCCCCTGAGAGCGAATCTGTCGATAAAATATCACCAGGATAATTGAATTGTTCACGACGATGCCGGACAGGCCGAAAAACCCGAATAACGAGAGAATGGTCATATTCATATCCATTATCCAGTGTCCGAGTATGGCTCCGGTAATGCCGAGGGGTATGCCGAACATGACCAGAATAGGCCAGCCATAAGACGAGAATACCCAGCTCAAAACCAGGTACATTAAAAGCAGGGCAATTAGCGCGCCGATCTGCATGTCCGAGAAAGTCTCCCGTTGACTCGCGGCTCGTCCCTCGATGCTGTACTGGATTCCGTATTTGCTTGCCAGTGCAGGTAAAGTCGAGCGTCTTAAATCCTGCACGACTTCGGAGGTTGTATTGACCGAGGCATTCACATCGGCCGTAACATCGACAGACAGGCGCCCATTAAAATGACGCAATACCTCGAAGCCCTGATTCGATTGCCAGTTAGCGACACTTTCCAATGGTACAAATGCACCATTTGGAAGTTGTATTGGCAACTGGAACAGACTGCTTAATTGCCGTTGTTCGCTGCTTGGAAGTTGCAAACGTACTTCGACTTCGTCAGCTCCCTGCTGGAAGCGCTGAATGACAATGCCATCGTAGGCCGCACGTAACTGCCGTCCGAGGTTGTTAATCGACAGGCCAAGCGCTTCTCCCGCTGGTTTCAGCGAGTAAATCAACTGTTCTCGTCCATAGGGTAAATCGTCATCGATGGCCGACACGCCAGGCAGGTTTGCCAGCGCTTCTTGGAGATCCAGTGCTGCCTTTTTTAAATTCCGGGGTGCGGAACCGGTTAGCCTTAGATTTAAATCGCGACGACCTGGGCCCACGCGTCGAGAGGTGATGGTGAAGCTATCGATGCCGCTGGGCAGTTCGATGCGCTCTCGCCAGTTTTTAATGAAATCCTGGTTAGTGGTGTTACGTTTTTCGGAGCTGAGTAACTCGACATATATGGAGCCATTACGCTCACCTTTAATTGCCCGCCCTTGCCCGGTAGACGAAGCGTGCAGGGTATAGTAAATCTCTACCAGTTCCTCGTCATAGCTTTCTATAGAATCGGTTAATGCTTCTTCTACCTGTAGCAGAAAATCGTCGACGGTCTCCTGCGCGGTGCCGGCGACAAATCTGACATTGGCGAATAGAGTTGTCGATTCAGGCGATGGAAAAAACTGCCAGCCGGTACGACCACCCAGAAATAAGCCCAGGGCTAACAACAAAAAGCCGATGGCTGTCGCTATTGTGGTCCAGCGAAACTGGATCGAGAGCCGAACCAGCGGGCGAAAAAAACCTTCGCGAAACCGCACGAAGCCATGATTGAGCATTTTTTTGATACCGGTGTCGGGCTTGTGGTGACTATGCACGAAGGCATTTCGTAAATGTCCCGGCAGTATCAGAAAACCTTCGATAAGCGAAGCAATGATGACACAGATAATCACTATGGGTATCGCTATCATGATATTGCCCATTCTGCCTTCGATAAGCATGAGCGGCAGGAATGCGGCGATCGTGGTGAGTGAGGAAGCCATGACCGGGGCTAACATGCGCTGGGCACCACCTTCGGAGGCTTTTAGCGGTTCTTCCCCCATTTCATAGTGTGCCTGGGCATCTTCACCGACCACGATGGCGTCGTCGACGATAATGCCGAGCGCCATGATTAACGCAAACAGGCTGATCATATTGATACTGCCGCCGACCAGATAAAGTACGGCCAGAGTCGCCATGAAGGAAACCGGAATACCGACCGCAACCCAGAAGGCAACGCGGGTCGAGAGGAATAAATAAAGAATCAACAATACCAGTGCCAGGCCCCCGGCACCGTTTTTAAGCAGCAACGTGATTCTATCTTTAATGAGTTCCCATCTTTCGCTAAATACCTGTACTTTGATGGTTGGTGGCAGAGTCGGCAGGGTATCTTCCAACCACGATCGCAGGATGTCTGCGGATACGAGTGAATCGCCTTTATCGGTACGTCGTAATGCCATGACGACGGCAGTCTCCTGGCCAATGGTTATATAGGGTGAGCCGGGTCTGATGCGCTTTTCTACTTCGGCAATATCGCGTAAATGAATATAGGTGTTTTCGTCGCTCACCACGCTCAATTCTTCGAACTGCATGGCTGAACGTCGTTGATTCCGGCTGCGGATTTCGCGCGTACCATCGTTTTCACCGATCAGTCCGGCGGGTAAATCCTGACTGGCGTTGTCGATGCGTTGAGCCAGCTCGTTAAAACCGATGCCCAGTCTCTGCATCTGCTCGGCCTCGACCTCGATATGCACTGTTTCTTCGGGCAGGCCAACGACATCGATTTTGTCGATGCCACGGGCGATAAGCTCCCGCTCGAACTGTCTGACCAGGGTACGAAGTTCATCGAGTTCTTTGGGGCCGCTGATGAGCAATCTTGCGACGGATTCATAGTGAGTTGCCTGAGTTATTCGCGGCTCCTCGGCCTCATCAGGTATATTAGTAAAACTGTCAACCTGTTTTTTGACATCGGCAAGCGCCAGCGTCAGGTCGGTTCCCTCCTGGAACTCCAGAGTCAAACCGGACACACCCGGTGCCGAGGAGGAATACATTTCCTTGAGTTGGTCGACGGTACGCAATCTTTGTTCGAGCGGGGTGGTTATCGCAGTCTCTATATCTTCGGCGCTGGCACCGCTCCAGACTGTCGATACAGAAATACTATCCAGCTCGAAAGTCGGGAAAAACTGGATATTCAGTTTATTTAGAGCCAGCACACCGGATAGAATCATCATCACCATGAGTAGATTAGGGGCTACTCTATGTTTGGCAAACAGGCCGATTAGTCCGTGTCGCTCGTTCATTAGTCTATCTTCTTAACCTTGAGTCCGGTGACGGCATTAGGCAGATGTGTAATGACAATATTTTCGCCATCAACAATTTCCTCGCTTTTTATCAGTAGCAACGCATCGCCGTTAGACTGATAAAACTGGCCGAAGGTTTCGACGTCGATGCCCTGTAATCGTCCATTTCGAAGCAGGTATATCCTGGAATTGCCATAAATCGCCTGGAAAGGAACTGGAATGACTTCTTTCGTTGGCGGTAGCGACAGGCGTAACGGCAATAGGGTGCCGGGGCGGAGTTCCCGGCTCAACTCTCCGGTGTGAAAATAGGCATCGGTGCCAGTAGCTTCGGCTTCTCCGGCGAGGCGTTTTAAGTCGACTATGAATTGTTGCTTGTTAATGGTGAGGCTGGCTTCTGGTGTATCACCACGCTTAAGAGCGACCTGGATATCGGCGACATAAGTGGCGGGTATGTGGGCGCGAATTTCGAGGCTGTCGACCGGATAGAGGGTAATCAAGGTCTGCCCGATAGCCACTCGGTCTCCGACCGAAACCGGCACCGAACTGATAACCGCGTCAAAGGCGGCGGTAACTTCGCTACGCTCTATCATCCGCTCGGCGTCCCCTAGCCGGGTACGAACATTGATTAGCCTGGCTTCCAGCATGCGCAATCTGGCTGGAAAACTATCGACCTCGAGCTGTCGATTTTGCAGCGATAACTGCTGGCGTCCTAATACACTGCGAGCTTCGCTCAATGTGGTAGCCGAGCCCAGGTTCTGATTTTTCAATTGGCGCATGCGCTCGACTTCTGCCTCCGCAAGGCGGAGAAGCTCCTGCTCGGTCTCTAATGATGCTTTATTCGACCGCTGCCTGATTTTCAATTCTTCTATCTGGCTCTGGATATCGCTTAGTTCAGAATTGGCCTGCACTTTAAGCGAATTAAAATCGCGTTGATCCAGCGTTAACAGAGTTTGCCCCTGCAGGACTTTGTCTCCTGTTCTAACGCGAACTGTTTCAACGATGCCGGCACCCGGTGCCGCCGCCTGTAATTGTTCGGGGGATTCGACCCGACCGTAAAGCGTAATATCAGGCGACAGAGTCTGCCTTGACGCTTCTATTACGTCGACTTGCCAGACCTTTTCTTTCAGTTCGGGCTGTTTTCTTTCGGGTTTACTAGTCACCAGATAAAAAACCAGTGCTACCGCAGTCGCTAAAACGATAAACGGCAGAAAAACCTTGATGCCATTGCGTATTTTCATTTTCAACAGATGTTTATAATCATTAGTTTAACTGGTAGGCTCAAATCGACCGAGCTCGACGTTTTTGCGCGTATTTTTCGGATCGAAAATTTCGCCATTCATAGTAACGTAAACGCCGGCTGGTAGGATTTGGACGGCAGTTGTCGCGACACCAATGTTGAAACCGGCATCACTAAAGCGCATTCGTGCGGGTTGCATGGCTCCAGTGATAACAATGGTTTTGCCGGTAATTTCCAGCAAGCACATGGCGGTTTGAATCATGGTATCGGTACCGTGCGTAATGATGATCTTGTCGCAGGATTGTTCGAGGACCTTGAGTCGTATATGCTCTCGGTCCTGGTCAGTCATATCCAGGCTGTCTTTTTTCAGAATCGATTCTACCTGGTACTCGAAAGTGACATTAGCTTCTTCGAGAATAGCGGTTGCCATGGGATCACCTATATGAAAATCGCTATTGGCATCGTAGTAGATTTTATCGAAAGTGCCGCCAGTAGCGAGAATTTTAATAGTCATCAGGGAAGAGTCTCCGGAGCCTCGATTTATCGATCGAAGCAGATTACAGAAAAGTGACAGGATTATTCCATGTCTGAAGCAAAAATAAAATCAATACAGAATTTAGCTTTGTTAGCTATTTTCTGTGCCTGTCTGATCGCGATCCTGGGATTCGGTCCCCGATCTGCCATGGGCTTTTTTCAGTTGCCTCTGTTGCAGGATACAGGATGGGATCGTACCACCTTTGGACTGGCGATGGCGATTCAAAATCTGGCCTGGGGAATAGGGCAACCGTTTTTTGGAGCGATTTCCGATCGCTATGGCACCTGGCGTGTCTTATCTGCCGGCGCGTTGATTTATATAGCGGGGCTTATCATCATGGCCGGAGCCGAAACACCTATGTGGTTACATATCGGTGGTGGTGTTTTGGTCGGCCTGGGTGTCGCAGCCTGTTCGTTTGGGGTCATACTGGCTGCGTTAGCGCGCCTGGTCAGTGCTGAAAACAGATCAATGGCTTTTGGTCTCGGTACCGCCGCAGGCTCTTTTGGTATGTTTGTCTATGCGCCAATATCACAGGGCTTAATCGACGCGCTCGGATGGTCCGATAGCCTGCTGTTGATTGCTGCCATCATGTTAATTATCCCCATTCTCGCAGTTCCGCTGCGGGGTAATTCTTCGACCTCAAAAATATCCGCAGCGGAGCTTGAGCAGAGTTTTAAAGAAGCCTTAACCGAGGCCTTTGCGCATCGCAGTTATTTGCTACTAACCGCCGGATTTTTTGTCTGTGGCTTTCAGGTGGCATTTATTACCGCGCATTTTCCGGCCTATATCAGCGATCTCGGTATTGCTTCGAAATGGGCGGTTATCGCCATTAGTCTGATTGGTTTTTTTAATATTATTGGTGCGCTGGCGTCGGGTTTTATCGGCCAGCGTTATTCCAAGCCGATATTTCTGGCCCTGATTTATTTAAGCCGATCAATTGTGGTCAGCATTTTTCTGTTTTCCCCGGCAAGCGCGACTAGTATCGTCGTGTTTTCGATCGCTATGGGGTTGTTGTGGCTTTCCACCGTACCACCGACTAACGCGCTGGTAGCGACTATGTTTGGAACCCGCTATCTCGGTATGCTGGGTGGCATCGTATTTTTCTCTCACCAGGTAGGATCGTTCCTCGGAGTCTGGCTGGGTGGTGTCCTGTACGACCAGACGGATTCCTACGATGTCGTCTGGTGGATCGGCGTGGCGCTGGGAGTTTTTGCTGCTGTGGTGCACTGGCCGATTAAGGAAGAAATGGTTAAGCGAAAATTGGTTACAGCTTAATGGTGTTAATGATCACCATCCGTTCACACGGCTCCATTTTTCGCAAACAACACCGTTTTCGATCATATTGAAATAATCATAAGCTGCGGCTGTCATGCAGGCATGGATGGGCAGGATTCGTAGTCGTGAGCCGACTGGTAAAAGCTTAAAATCATTTTCACTTCTGATGGCGACATGACCGTGTTCCTGACTCACCGAAGTTACGTATAAACCAGGTATGGCTATGCCTGAGGAATTGCAGACCTGGCCATAGCCGACTTCGGGGCGAAATTTATCGGCACCCCGATCTTTCGAGAGGGCAAGCCCACCGGCATCGAGCAGGATTTTCCCGGCCGCTTTGTTATGACCGATGACGCTAGTTAAAACGCTGAGCGCAATGTCTTTAATTTCACAGACGCCGCGCGATTGCTGATCCATGTCGAATACCGTATAAACACCGGCGCGTAATTCGGTGACTCCAGACAGGTCTTTAGCGTGCAGGCCGGTTGGTGTTGAACCTACGCTGACAGTATTCACCTCGTAACCTGCAGCGCGTAATCGGGTAGCGGTTTGTACTACTGAGTCGCGTTCCTGTTCTGCAATTTTTTCGATGGCCGAACGACTGTTAACCCCGTAGGAATGGCCTGCATGGGTTAATACACCTTCGAAATAGGCGTTAGATTTATCGATAATATCGGCAATCAGCAGGGCTTCGTCGCTACCCGGTCGCAATCCACCCCGGTTATCGCCGCAATCGATTTCAATCAGTACTTTATACGCTGTGCCGTCTTTGTCGGCCTCGGCGGCTATCGCTTGTGCAACCTCGAGACAGTCGGTCATAATTTTTATATCGGCGCCACGAGCCATCAGATCAGCAACATCTGCCAGCTTTGCGGGCACCATGCCAACGGCATAGGTGATGTTTTTAATATCGTGACCCAGAAAGTACTCAGCTTCCTTTAGCGTAGAGACTGTCACCCCGCTGGCACCCGACGCGATAAGTGCTTCGGCAGCTTTGGCCGCTTTCAGGGTTTTCAGATGCGGCCGTAGTTTAACGCCGAGTCGATCGGCACTGGCCTGCATGCGCGCGATGTTAGCCATCAGTTTTTCTTTTTCTAGCAGAAGCGTGGGTGTGGGTAGTTCGTGGAAACTCATGTGGGTAATCGGGTGGTCGTTTCGGATAAGGGTAGCATAACGACTCAAACCAGCGGCGGTTCATCGCTCTGGTATTCGTCGCTCATCGGGTTTAATTCTTCGTGATAAGCCTCTATATGATCGGATATATGATCGGCTCGCTCGTAACTGGCAATGTGGAACACGGCTTCGCCTTCGAACACCAATGGCAAATTTGTTTTGCCGATGATGATACCGGAAATCGGGCTGAGTATGGTTTCGCTATTTTCTCCGAGAGGATCGTTTATATAGGCGAGTACTTCGTTGGCTTCTACTTTCGAACCCGAAGCCACCAGTGAGCGCAAGATGCCACTCTGCCCGGCACGAACCCATTGACTGGCGTTGGCGATCAGGCTTTTGCTCTCCTTGTGTTTGGTGCTTTTACGTCGCATGCCGAGGTGCGACATAACCCCGAGAATGCCTTTGACACCAGCACGTATCGCGACTTCCTCGAAGCGTAACGCTTCACCGGCTTCGTAAAGAATTACCGGTATATCGTGTTCGGCAGCCGACGCACGGAGCGAACCTTCGACCAGGTTTGCATTCAAAATGACGGGTACGCCGAAGGCGCGAGCCATCGCTTCGGTAGCGGGTTCGTCGCTCAGTTTGGCGCGTATCTGAGGTAAGTTTTCTCTATTCACTGCACCTGTGTGTAAATCGATAACATGGCTGCAGTGCGGAATAATACCAGTCATCAGTATATTCGCCAGACGGGCCGCCATTGAGCCGGTTTCAGAACCCGGAAAGGCTCGATTTAAATCACGCCGGTCAGGTAAATAACGCGCTTTTGAGACAAAACCGAAGACATTTACCACGGGTATGGCTATTAAGGTTCCCTTGATTTTGTCGATGAGTTTGTGAGTGAGGATACGGCGAATGATTTCGACACCGTTGATCTCATCGCCATGGATTGCGGCACAGACCAGTAGACAGGGACCGGGTTTGCGGCCATGCACAACGTGAACCGGCATGCTTGCAGCACTATGGGTGTAAAAATTCGGTAAGGGAATGTCTATCGACTGGCGACTGCCGGGTTTAATGCTGACGCCGGCAATATTGATGGCTGGCTGCATATACTGTCTTATCCCTTGCCTTTCGTTTTGGTTTTACCCGGTTTACAGCTCTTCTCGATGTAACTAATAATCATGCTGGCGACGTCTTTGCCCGTTGCGCCTTCGATACCTTCCAGCCCCGGGCTCGAATTAACCTCCATGACCACAGGGCCATGGTTGGAGCGGAGCAGATCGACACCGGCAACGTTAAGCCCCATGATGCGTGCTGCGCGTACCGCGGTAGATCGTTCTTCCGGAGTAATTTTAATCAGGCTTGACGTACCACCGCGGTGCAGGTTCGAGCGAAACTCACCCTTCGGTGCCTGACGTTTCATTGCGGCAACGACTTTGCCATCAATGACAAAGCAACGGATATCGGAACCGCCAGCTTCCTTGATAAATTCCTGCACAAGTATATCGGCCTTAACGCCCATGAATCCTTCGATAACGCTCTCTGCAGCTTTTTGCGTTTCGGCCAGAACCACACCTATGCCCTGGGTGCCCTGTAACAGTTTTACTACCAGAGGCGCGCCGCCGACCATTTTGATCACGTCTTTGATATCGTCGGGCTTGCTGGCATAACCGGTTAGCGGCATACCGATACCTTTACGCGAGAGTAATTGTAATGAACGCAATTTGTCGCGGGAGCGGGAAATTGCCACCGACTCGTTCAACGGTGAGACGCCCATCATCTCGAACTGGCGTAACACCGAGGTGCCATAGGCTGTGACCGATGCACCGATACGAGGGATAACCGCATCGAAATCCTCGAGTACTTCTCCTCGATAGTGAATGGATGGTTTATGCGAAGCGATATTCATGTAAGCACGTAATACGTCGATAACCTTGATTTCGTGTCCGCGTTCTTCTGCTGCTTCAATAATTCGACGCGAGGAATAGAGTTTCCGGTTCCTCGACAGTAATACGATTTTCATGAATGCGACTCCATTTCTAGTAACCTAATTTATTTTATAGTGCTTGCGAGGGCTGAGTTTGCCGTTGAGATACGACGAGCCCGGATCAACGATGACTCTCTGCTCCATCGCGCGCCGTCCCAATAACATACGGAATCGCATAGTATCACGGTTCGTCAGGGTCATTTCAATTGGCCATTGATGCTCACCGATTACCATCATGGTTTCGATAACATAGCGCATTTCTTTATGCCCACCGGAATCGCTGATTTCACGGTAATCTTTTACTGGTGCGTGACAATCGACTATCAGCTCGGAATTTTTCTGGATCGGGTGAATGCCGAACTTGACCATCTTGATACCGTCATTTTCATAGATATCGGTATAAAATGCGTGCAGAGCGGAGGTCTTCGCACCGGTATCGATTTTTGCTTTTATAGCCGGTAGACCTAGTTCCGGTAAAGCAACCCATTCTCTCCAGCCCACGGTAACAGGGCTGGTATTTTTTTTAGACATTATTCTGAAGCATACCTATGAGTCGTCGAATTCGAAAGCTTTATGACATTGTTTAACCAGGTTTTCAATCATTTGGTCGCAGTATTGCATTTGTTGGCGACTGACATACTCATCCGGTTTATGTGCCTGATCAATGCTGCCGGGTCCACAGACCACGCTGTTAATACCCAGATGTTGGTCGAACAAGCCAGCCTCGGTTCCAAAACTGACATTATCACCAAAACGATTCACCGGATTGATCGACTGTGTATAGGCGATTACTCTGGAATTACTATCGGTGCTCAGCCCGGGATAACTGGCTATCGGAGAAAAGGCTATCTCACTACCCTCGAATCGTTGGCGCATATCCGGTAGCAGCACGTCCGCAGCATAGTGTTTGATTTCGTGGATGAGCTGGTCGAGATGATCCTGAGGCAGGTTGCGTATCTCAAATTCAAACTGGCATTGTTTGGGTACGATATTTAGCGCAGTACCGCCACTGATGTTGCCGACATGAAACGTCGAATGCGGCACTGTATAGGCGTCATCCACTAGTTGCCTTTGTTGTACTTCGTTATTCATCTTGCGAATAAAAGCGATCAGGTCGGCGGCGTATTCGACGGCATTGACACCGCTGGTGATATAAGCCGAGTGACAGGACGAACCGATTACCTCGACGCTAAAAGCAGCTTTACCCTTGTGTCCGAGTACCATTGCCATGTCGGTGGGCTCGCCGATTAAACCGATCTTTGGCTTAACCTCAAAACCCTGCATCGCCTCGATGAGCTTTTTCACCCCGACGCAACCGGTTTCTTCGTCATAGGAAAAAGCCAGATGAACGGGGGTGGCTAATTTTGTTTCGACCATTTGCGGTACCCCTGCGAGCACACAGGCAACAAAGCCTTTCATGTCACAGGCACCGCGCCCGTAAAAGGCATTGTTATCCGATTTGATCTGATAAGGATCGCTATGCCAGTCCTGGCCTGCTGTCGGTACCACGTCGGTATGACCAGACAACATGATGCCGCCTATATCGTCAGGCCCGATGGTAGCGTAGAGATTTGCACGAGATCTGTCATCGCTATAAACCAGTTGTGAGGCGACTGAGTAATCCTCGAGATAATTTCGGATAAAGTCGATGAGTTCAAGATTTGAAGTAGTACTCGTGGTGTCGTAAGCAATTAGTCGTCCGAGTAAAGCTTCACTATTTAATGACTGGCTCATCAGAGATCTCCGGGCACGCCGTAGGAGGGCGCTTCTTCGGGTTGGATAGCGCGGGTAATATAGTCGTCAATCTGAGGCTCGTAGACTTCCCAGGCGGCGGACATTTTGCCAATCGGATCATCGTCCCAGTCGATACGTAACTCGGCCAGTGGCCAGGATAGCTCGCCACCGATGAGTAATCCGGCGGAGTGTACCGGGCCGGCTTCACCACCGGCATCGATACCGGCTTTCAATGCATTTAAAACGCGCAAACCAAAACTGCCGCTGGAATGTTCGAAGCTTTCGATCATCGCGGCGGGAACGGAATTATTATCGAGCAGGTTTCCGGCAGCGACACAATGTTTACCCTGTGCCGAAGAAAAGCAGCCAAGAACGCCGTCGCCAGTGAACAGGCTGGTAGTGCCTTTTACGTCGATCAGGGCTAGCTGTCGAAAAGCAGCGTAGGGCGTGCTCGTTACCGTTGCTTTCATTGCGTCATGGACCGTAACTCCATCACTGAGCAAAGATAGCATGCGCTGTCCGAGGCGAGGGTCGGTAATGTTCTGGCTTAATGCGATCCCTGTTCGTGGTCGCCAGTGCAGGCAGCGAGAGGCCACACTGATGCTCGAAGAAGCAATGGCTGCGCCGAGCTGACCGGTTTTTTCATCCCATGCGGCGATAGATAAAGTCATGTTGAATTCTCAATCTTTATAATTTTGTATGTAGCGATTTAGACTGCCATGTTGCGACAGTTCTCGCAACGTGGCAATCTTTAAGATATTTAAACCATTAGATATTCATTGAAAACTATCAGCATACTCGGCAGCGGCTGGCTCGGGCTGCCCCTGGCCGAACATTTTATTGAGCAGGGCTATCCAGTAAAGGCCTCGACTCGCTCGTCCGAACGAAGACAGGCTATCGAAGCGAGCGGTGCAAAATCGTTTATCGTCGATATAGACCAGCCGTTAGCTGATACCGGTAATTTTTTCGATGCCGATATATTACTGGTTAACATTACTTCAAAAAATATCGAGGGTTTCCATCGATTAATCAATGAAATCGAAAAATCGTTAATCAGGAAAGTCATTTATGTTAGTTCTACTTCGGTTTACCAAAATACTAATTCAATAGTGACTGAGGGCGGGAAAGCAGAAAACGAGGCCAATCCGTTTTATCAAATCGAAAATTTGTTCAGGTCAAATAAATCTTTTCAAACAACCGTGATCCGCTTCGCCGGGCTCATCGGGTATAACCGGCACCCGGGTCGATTTTTTGGAGAACGTAAAATCCCGAATCCGGATGCTCCGGTTAATTTGATTCATCGCGATGACTGCATTGCTATTATTAACGGTATTGTTAAGCAGGGAATATGGGCTGAGGTTTTAAACGCCTGCGCTGATACCCATCCGAGTAAACGAGAATTTTATAGTTATGCCCGGCAAAGTCTTGGATTGGCACTGCCGGAGTTTGAAAAACCAGGTGAGGCTGAGTATAAAATTATTAACAATGAAAAAGTAAAACAGGCACTTGGCTATCGGTTTATTCATGCCGATCTGCTAAAAATTAAATTATAATTATTACACTCAAAATGCTGGAATCATCATGACTGTTACGCACAAACGTATTCGTATGTTTAATACGAAGGATACCTACCCCAATCAATCGCTCGATAACGATCTTTGCCAGGCTGTGGTCGCCGGTAATACTGTTTATGTTCGTGGTCAGATTGGTACTGACTTCGATGGCAATTTAATCGGTCTCGGTGATCCTGCGGCGCAGGCCGAGCAGGCCATGAAAAACGTCAGGCAGTTACTCGAAGAGGCGGGTAGTGACCTTAGTCATATCGTAAAGACCACGACTTATATCACCGACCCGCGATACCGTGAGCCGGTTTATCAGGTGGTCGGTCAATGGCTGAAGGGGGTGTTCCCGATATCGACCGGTATTGTTGTCGCGGGTCTGGGCCAGGCTGAGTGGTTGATGGAGATCGATGTGATTGCGGTAATACCCGATTAAAATGAGCAGAGATCCGCGTTACGATATTTTGTTCGAACCGGTTCAGATAGGCCCGGTCACGGCGAAAAACCGTTTCTATCAGGTGCCGCATTGTAACGGCGGTGGTTACCGCGACCCATCGGCGGTAGCCGAAATGCGCCGGGTGAAATCCGAGGGTGGCTGGGGAGTCATCTTTACCGAGCAGGTCGAGTTACACCATAGTTCTGAAATTTCTCCTTTCATTGAATTACATCTCTGGGACGATGACGATATGCCGATGCTGGCGAAGATGTCCGAGGCGATGCACGAATATGACGCACTGGCCGGTATTGAGCTGGCTTACTCTGGTGTCAACGGCCCTAATCTTTACAGCAAGGAGGTGCCACGAGCCCCCAGCGCAATGCCGATTCGTACCTTTACTAACGACCCGGTTTCTGCGCGGGCTATGACCCGAAAGGATATTCGCGATTTGCGCCGCTGGCATCGAAACGCATTCAAACGGGCAAAGAATGCAGGCTACGACCTGGTTTGTCTGTACGGTGCGCATGGTTTTGGCATCATCCAGCATTTCCTCTCGACTGCGACCAACCACCGTACCGACGAATATGGTGGTAGCCTGGAAAATCGATCACGTTTGATGCGTGAACTGATCGAAGAGGGCAAGGATGCCATTGGCGATACTTGTGGTATTACGCTACGTTTATCGCTGGATGAAGCGATTGGTGAGCTGGGGTTCTCCAATAACGAAGTACGCGATTTAATCGATATGCATAGCGAACTTCCCGATTTATGGGACCTGGCGCACGGTGCCTGGGAAGATTGTTCGGGGCCGTCGCGTTTTAAAGAAGAAGCCGCTCAGCAGGACCTGGTTAGTGGTATTAAATCCCTGACTTCAAAACCGGTCGTTGGTGTCGGTCGATTCACTTCCCCCGATGTCATGGTGAAACAGGTGAAGTCCGGTACTCTGGATTTCATTGGCTGCGCGCGCCCCTCGATAGCCGATCCATTTCTGCCTAAAAAAATCGACGAAGGTCGTATCGAGGATATACGCGAATGTATCGGCTGCAATATTTGTATTAGTGGTGACATGACCATGTCGATATCGCGTTGTACGCAGAACCCAACCTTCATGGAAGAGTGGCGTAAAGGCTGGCATCCGGAAAAAATGCAGGCCAAGGGCGAGAGCGAATCGGTGCTAGTCGTAGGCGCGGGCCCTGCAGGGCTTGAAGCGGCAAGGGCGTTAGGGTTACGTGGATACCAGGTGGTACTTGCTGACGCCGGAACGCAACTGGGCGGCCGGGTGGCACGCGAACGACATTTGCCAGGTTTATCGGCCTGGGGACGGGTTGCCGATTACCGGGAATATCAGCTCAGCCAGATGGAGAATGTCGACATTTACCTCGATAATCGATTGAGTGCCGACAATATTCTGGAGTTTGGTTTTCAGCATGTGGTGCTGGCGACCGGGTCAACCTGGCGGAATGATGGTGTTGCGCGAGTGCATGTTGTACCGATGCCGACAGATGGATCGATACCGGTCTATACGCCGGACGACATAATGAATGGACTAAAGCCCGGGGGCGACGTTATTTTGTTCGACGATGACCACTATTATATGGGCGGAGTAATCGCCGAAAAACTGGTCGAACAGGGAGCCAGGGTTACACTGGTTACTCCGGCGGCTTATGTTTCTGAATGGACTAACAATACGCTGGAGCAGGCGGCTATTCATCGCCGCCTGGTCGAACTCGGTGTGGATATAATACTTAATCAATCGGTAGTGCAAATAGCCGAACAACGAGTGGAATCTGAGTGTGTATTTTCCGGGCAAAGAACGAATTATCGAGCCGGGGCAGTCATCATGGTAACATCGCGGGTAGGAAATGATGCCTTATGGAATGAATTACTGGCGCGGGAAAACGAGTGGAAGGAACATGGCATCGACAGTATTAAACTGATCGGTGATGCGCAATCGCCCGCTCCGATTGCCTGGGCGACTTATGCCGGTCATCGTTATGCGCGCGAGCTCGACATGCCTGATATCGGCGACGATTTGCCTTTTCGTCGAGAAGTCGCAGAATTAAAATCCTGATAACAATTGAGTATAAAGTTAATGAAAGCAGTCAAGCCGGGTGATCGAATGATCGCCAATATTCACGATTCTGAGTATGAGCCGTTTATTAATGAAGATGGGGTAATGGATGGCAGTGTATTGCAATTGAATAGCGAGCATAAATCGGGCATCGGTTTCCATGTCTACAAGATGGCGCCGGGCACTACCACTATTCCGCACGCACACACCAGCCATGAGGAGTTCCTGCTAATAAGTGGTGATTTAACCGATAACGATGGCACCGAATATCGTGTCGGCGATCTGGTTTTTATGAGAAGCGGTACCGAGCATTGTTCGACCACTAAAAACGGATGTCTGCTCGCTGTTTACATCGAGACCGCAGAAAAAGCCGTTTGATATCTTCTGCAAAACGCCTTCTACATGGGTGATTCTACGACATTTGTAATTCTAATGACGACGGGTTTCATTACGGGGTTGAGTCATTGTGCAGGGATGTGCGGTTCTCTGGTCAGCGCCTTCTCTATTCAACAAAAACAGATGAAAGGTTCGGTAACCGGTCCGTTGTTACTGTACCAGTGGGGGCGCATTAGCACCTATGTTTTGATCGGCCTGACGACAGCTGCAATAGGTTCGAGCCTGCAATTAGCGGCGCTGGGGCAGGGCTGGCAAGTGGGTCTTTCGGTGTTTGTTGGATTGATGATGCTGACTATTGGCCTGAACCTGATAGGTGTATTTAGAGGCTTGAGTTGGCTGGAGTCTGCTCGCCTGGCCAAATGGGTTGGAGAAAGAATTCGACAGTTAATGGTTTCAACCCACCCCTCTGCTCCTTTTGGCCTGGGTATGGCGAACGGCATGCTACCCTGCGGACCGGTTTATGCAGTGGCTTTCTTAGCTGCCACTTCTCAAAGCTCGCTCCAGGGTGGATTAATCATGTTGTTTTTCGGAATTGGAACCTTGCCTGCGATGTTCGGTATGGGGTTTATTTTCGCCAAACTAAGTGTGGCTTTGCGCCATCGATTATACCGACTGGTAGCTATTTTAATTATACTGATTGGTGTGCAACAGATTTTTCGGGGGCTGGCTCTTGGTGGTTTGATAGGCCATTTTCATGTTGGTGCCTGGATGATTTGGTAGATATTTTACCAGCAGTTACTAATAATATTCACAGGCGATGAAGCGGAATAATGAAAGTCAATATCAGGAAATACCGGTCGAAGGATAAAGTCCCGTTAGTAAAGCTCTGGGAAACAGTTTTTCCCGATGATCCAGCACATAATGAACCTTCCAAAGTGATAGACGCCAAGCTCGCAGTGGATGACTTGATTTTCCTTGCTGAACTTGACGACCAGCTTATAGGTGCCTGTATGGCGGGTTATGATGGCCACCGAGGCTGGCTTTATGCAGTAGCTGTGCTGCCCGAGTATCGGAAAAGTGGAGCGGGTCGGCGACTGGTAGAGTCTGCGATGAAAGCACTCTCTGAGGTTGGCTGTATCAAGGTGAATCTTCAGATTCGCTCGACTAATACCGAAGTCGCGGCGTTTTATCAATCGCTGGGTTTTGAAGTGGAAGATCGTATGAGTATGGGGAGGTTTATTCGCTCGGATTGATGGATTTCAAATCAACGGTTAATTCCCGGAGCTCGGCTGTTTCGAGGTGGCGTAATTCCCGGTGGCACGAAGCTGGAATGCCTGAAAAAGCGGTTTGTAAAATTTGCAGAATGTCGCCATGGGCAATGAGTAAAACAATTTCTGTCTTAAATTTTTTTTCGCATTGATGTACTACGGTACTGGCACGCCGCAGTACCGAATTAACCGATTCGACACCCTGTTCACGGTGCCCGGGGTCTTGCTTATCGAACAACCAGATATCCGGGTAACGCGTATCCGGACCCAGTTCCAGTTGACCGAAATAACGCTCGCGTAAACATTCTTCAAAGCTGACGGGCTGTTCGCAGGCCAGGTGCTGATAAACAATTTCTGCGGTTTCTCTTGTTCGTTTAAAGTCCGAGCTGAAAATACGAGTGGTTACTGGCAAGACGTTGTTGTTAATACTTGCTG
>JAOUJX010000546.1 GCA_029882955.1 Gammaproteobacteria bacterium | reverse complement strand
GTTATAGTAGAAACTATCCCATCCGAGATATTATTAATTTACACTCATGAGATAGGTTTTTCGAGCGAACACTTACTGCCCTGGTGAATTAGATAATCAGAGTGATGGCTATATATTTTTTATCTGATTTCTCACTACATCAATTAAATGGGTATACTGCCCCGTAATTGCTTTGATAATCAAAAAATATAGGGCCTGGCAATGGAGCGTATAACAATAATAAAATTGCGTGGTAGGTTTTTCCTCGCATTGGCATTGATATTACTACCGTTGCAGATAGTCACTGCCAGCGAAATCACCTATCACCAGCCGCCTGCTGAAGAGACGATTGGCAACGACCGTTACAGCGATGATGTTCGTATGGGTTTAAATATATTTACCCGCACTAACGAGTATGCTGGTCGTTACAGTGGCAACAAGCTCAGTTGTTCAAATTGCCATCTCGACAAGGGCCGTAGAGCGAATGCAGCTCCACTCTGGGGTGCTTTTGGCATGTATCCAGCCTACCGCAGCAAGAACGATCAGAACAACACTTTGCAGGAACGGATACAACAATGTTTTCGATTTAGTCTCGATGGTTTTGCACCCAGGCTCGATTCAGCTGAAATAAAAGCATTAACCTCATATATACACTTTCTGTCGCGTGGCATCATAGTCGGTAAGAATCCGGCTGGCCGCGGGTTTCCGGTGATACAGGATACGGGATTCGATCCTAATCCGGACCGGGGCAGACAAGTCTATATAGCTGATTGCGCCAGTTGTCATGGTAAAAATGGCGAAGGCCAGGAAGCGGATAACAGGCAAATTATTAACCCCCCCTTATGGGGTTTGGGCTCTTACAACAAGGGTTCTGGTTTTTACCAGAATCAATTGTTAGCTGGTTTTATACTAGCGAATATGCCTGTCGGAAATGAAGGCCTGTTGACTGAACAGCAAGCCCTTGACGTTGCGGCCTATATCAACCTTCAAATCAGACCCCGAGATCCAAGATTGGGATTCTTCCAGGGGATTCTTGATTGATGGCCAGGATCAGTCTCTACACTACTGGATTACTGGATCGACTTTTCCCCTTTATCTCATGGATGAAGACTTATCGAAAGGGAGATACGATTCCAGATCTGGAGGCGGGACTGGTCGGTGCAATTTTAATATTACCTCAGTCAATTGCTCTAGCCAGTCTTGCCGGGATGCCACCGGAATTTGGTATTTATACCAGCATTTTTCCGGTTATTATCGCATCGATCTGGGGGGCTTCATGGCATACCCTGTCCGGGCCCAACACTGCGGTTTGTGTCGTGATCGCCTATTCAGTCGCGCCGTTTGCGAGTATCGGCAATGACATATACATTGGTTATGTATTAGCGTTAACGCTAATGGTTGGCGTCATTCAATTACTACTTGGCCTGATGCGATTAGGCGCAGTGCTAGATTTTATTTCGCATACTGTCATTTCGGCTATCGTGTTTGCCGTCGCATTAATCATTATCGTATCTGCTTCCAGTTCATTTTTGGGTGTTCTCGGCAATGCCGACGAGTCATTTTTCGTTCGTCTTTATCAAACCCTGCATGACCTTCCCTCGGCCAACCTGTATTCGTTGAGTGTCGGTCTCGTCACTGTCGCCACCGGCTTTATCGCGAAACGTTGGTGGAAACGTTTTGCACTGATTATTGCCGTCCTTGTAGGCAGCCTCTTCGGTACTCTTCTAAATATAATATATGGTTCGGCTAGTACAGAGCTTGTACTGGTCGGTAATCTGTCGATGCAATTACTGCCGTTGTCCTTCCCTTCCTTCGAAATCGAATCGCTCTACGTACTCAAAGAATTATCATCCGCGGCCTTTGCTATTGCTTTCCTTGGACTGAT
>JAOUJX010000200.1 GCA_029882955.1 Gammaproteobacteria bacterium | reverse complement strand
ATAGCGGTAAGCCAGAGGCGTTAGATCGTATAGCGCTGGTTTTAGTCAGGCTTTTTTTCGACTGGCTTACTCCATTCTCGACGATTGATCGCATAGCCGGAAACTTTACCGATGAAGGGTAAGGCCAGTATGCCCGGCAACCAGGCCACTTGCCGGGGATCTCGATAAAAATGGATTCCGATGCTCATGCCTTCGTGGCCGTCGCGGGGCTGATTGATATAAGTACCAAAAATCCGATCCCATATAGAAAGATTGAAACCGAAGTTGCTATTAGCCTCGTTATCCTCAGTAGAATGGTGGACACGATGCATGTCTGGTGTCACCACAATGAGCCGCAGAGCCCGATCCAGACCCGAGGGCATATGCACATTGGCATGGTTGAACATTGCCATGGCATTTAGCAGAATCTCGAATATGACTACCGCGACGATTGGCGGCCCCAACACCACAATTGTGGCGAATTTGATTAACATCGAAATAATAATTTCAATCGGGTGAAAGCGGGCTCCCGTTGTGACGTCATAGTCGAGGTCGGCATGGTGTACCCGATGCAACCGCCACAAAGCGGGAACTGCATGCACCAGTACATGCTGTAGATAAATCACCATATCCATGATTACCACCGAGATTACCACTGCCAGAGCGTATGGCAGTTCGTAATGGTTAAGCAAACCCCAGCCGTTTTCGCTAACGAATACTGCCACGCCCACCGCGGCGGCGGGAAATATCAAGCGCAAAATAAGACTGTTTAGAAATACCAGTGCCAGATTGTTAACCCAGCGAACCACCTTCGGAACCATGAGTATTCTTCTTGGTGCAACTATCTCCCACAGCGCCATGATGATAAAAACACCGAAAAAGAAACTCAGACGAATAGTGATTTCATGCTGTGTTAAAAATTCTGAAAATGACACTCTGGCTCGCCTCGTACAGTATTTAATAATATATTCGACACTTTAGTCCCCGCTACCCTGTAATCAAGTAGTTATTTAAAAGGGTGGCTTTCTAATCGCCAAAATATCGAGTATAAAACCCGCATGAACATTGCTACACACAAAGCCCGACAGGCGTTGGCTAAATCGGTGCAAAGATCACCATGTATGCCCTGGATACGCTCGACGAAAAAGGAGGCTGGCGTAAACTGTGGATTCGCATGGTAGAGAAGATGGGATTCCCGATTACTCTATAAACAGGTCACTTTTTTAATCAAATTCTATCAGGCTTAAACAATGGTACAAAAATATAACCAACCCCTGGGCGGGAACGAAATGCCACGTTTTGGTGGCATCGCAAGTATGATGCGTTTGCCGCAACAATCTAATACCGATGGTCTGGACGCATGCTTTGTCGGCGTTCCTCTGGATACCGGCACCTCGAATCGCAGTGGCGCCAGATACGGCCCAAGAGAAATACGAGCCGAATCCTGTTTGCTCCGACCCTATAATATGGCTACCCGTGCGGCACCCTTCGATTCGTTACAGGTTGCCGATATAGGCGACGTTGCGATTAATACCTTTAACCTGCAAAAGACGATTCCGATCATCGAGCAAGCCTACGATGACATCGTCAAAAATGGTTGTGTTCCCCTGACCCTGGGAGGCGACCACACGATCGTGCTACCGATACTAAGGGCGTTGAAAAGAAAATATGGCAAGATTGGCGTCGTCCATATCGATGCGCACGCCGATATCAACGACCACATGTTTGGCGAAGCCATTGCACATGGAACGCCTTTCCGTCGAGCGATAGAAGAAGAATTAGTCGACCCGAAACGAATGGTACAGATTGGACTGCGAGGAACCGGCTACGCGGCAGATGACTTCGACTGGCCACGTTCTCAGGGCGTACGAGTGGTTCAGGCAGAAGCGTGCTGGTATCAATCACTGGTTCCATTAATGGCGGAGATTCGCGAATCGTTCGGAGCCGGACCGGTTTACATATCATTCGACATCGATGGACTCGATCCAGCCTTCGCACCCGGCACCGGAACACCGGAAGTCGGTGGATTAACCATCCATCAGGGTCTGGAAATAGTGCGTGGCTGTCGAGGCCTGGATGTCATCGGTGGTGACCTGGTGGAGGTATCGCCGCCCTATGATACATCAGGCAATACAGCGTTGACCGGAGCGACATTACTTTATGAAATGCTTTGTGTGTTGCCTGGAGTTGATTATCGGGATTAGGAATTTGTGGCATTAGGTGGATTAATTTCGATTAAAGAAACTAGACACCCATATAAACGAAATAAAGAAACTAGACACCCATATAAACAACGTTGTGAACAAACTGAACGGGCAGCACAGCCCAATCATCATAATCAACAGGCAAAAGGCTTATTACCCTTCGTCGGCAATCCCAGGGACAATAGGCCAATGACTTACCTTAAAACACTTGAAACAACCACCTGATCAACCGGTTGCTGTATATGGGTATCTAATAATGATCTTTTGCTGCCGTAATGTCGCAATATGCAATTAATCTCAATTTATAATAATATATCTCAAACAATTAGTTGAATATTAGAGCCGAACGTGAATAATAACGTAAAGCGACAAGGAATATTCAATGACACTCCCTAAATCAGTACTTGAAAATAGAACGAATAAGGATGGCCTGGTCCTTTATTGGGACACTAAATCGGTTCACGAGGTTCTGGATCAGAGCTCTCCAGGTCAAACGCAGCGTACTACCGAGCGCTTGCTGGAGTCGTCCGGGTTGCTGCCCACCTGCCTGAAGCTGGAAGAAATTAAAGACGAGTTTGATTGTAGCCCTGTATTAAAGGTAGTGACTCAACTAGACGCCCAGGCCAGGGCTAAGCGGTATCTGTCTCTGGTCATACAATTACATCGAAGTGATGACTATGGTTGGGTGCTGTTTGCTAACGATGGTCGCATGGGTCGTCGTTGGTTATTTCTCGACAGTGTTGAAGACCCGAAGTATTTGTTAGCGGCTTTAAACTCACTTGCCGGTGACAAGAATCTGGTGGTGTGGCCGCATGGCGCCATCACGGCTCATATCAGGGCGCTGGCAGACGTACAGGGTAGTCATGACATCGAAACCGAGGCGGGGCATATTATTCGACTCGGGACTGTGGCATATCAGGGCAATACAGTCAGTACTCGCCCTCCTGCTAAGATCAAACAATCCATTGGTGCTGATCGGTTGTCTAACCTCGACAGGCTGGAAGCGGAAAGTATTCACATTATGCGCGAGGTCGTGACCCAGGCAGACAATCCTGTCATGCTTTATTCGCTTGGTAAGGATTCGTCGGTAATGCTACATCTGGCGAAAAAAGCCTTTTATCCGAGTCCACCGCCTTTCCCGCTACTCCATGTCGATACCCGATGGAAGTTTCGAGCGATGTATGAATTTCGTGACGAAATGGCGAAATCCAGTGGCATGGATTTGATCGTACATATCAATCCCGAAGGTATCGAAAAGAATATTAATCCCTTCGATCATGGTAGCGCGCTGCATACCGATGTGATGAAGACCGAGGGCTTAATCCAGGCACTGGACAAGTATCAATTTGATGTTGCCTTCGGTGGTGCGCGACGGGACGAGGAAAAGAGTCGAGCTAAGGAACGGGTATTTTCATTTCGGACGCCGACACATCGTTGGGACCCAAAAAATCAGCGTCCTGAAATCTGGAACTTGTACAACAGTCATAAAAATAAGGGTGAAAGCATCCGCGTATTTCCACTGTCCAACTGGACCGAGCTCGAAATCTGGCAGTATATCTACCGTGAGCAAATCCCGATTGTGCCGCTTTATTTTGCGGCCGAGCGTCCTGTAGTCGAACGCGATGGTCTGTTGATGATGGTCGACGATGATCGTAGCAAATTATTTGACAACGAAAACATCGAGATAAAACGCATTCGGTTTCGAACTCTGGGGTGTTATCCGTTAACCGGGGCAATCGAGTCGGATGCAGACGATTTACCGTCGGTGATTCTGGAACTATTGCAGAGCAAACAAAGTGAGCGACAGGGCAGGTCGATAGATAGTGATTCATCCGGCGCAATGGAAAAGAAAAAACAGCAGGGGTATTTCTAATGGGAACTGATATTCAGCAGCGTATCGATGACTATATCGATAATCAGGCGCAACTGGCGCAACTACGATTCATTACCTGTGGTAGCGTAGACGATGGCAAGAGTACCTTAATCGGGCGTATTCTCTATGAGTCCAACAAGATTTTCGAAGATCAGTTGACTGCGCTCACAAGTGATTCGAAAAAAGTGGGTACGCAGGGTAGTGATATCGATCTGGCATTGCTGGTCGATGGCCTCAATGCCGAACGCGAGCAGGGTATTACTATCGACGTGGCTTATCGATACTTCACTACCGAGCATCGAAAATTCATCGTCGCCGATACGCCAGGTCACGAACAATATACACGTAATATGGTGACCGGTGCTTCGACTGCTGATGTTGCGGTAATTCTGGTTGATGCGACGCTAGGCATCCTGCCACAGACACGTCGCCATTCGTTTATCGCTTCGTTACTTGGTATTAAGCATGCTGTACTTGCGATTAATAAAATGGATAAGGTGGATTTCGATGAAAAGATTTTCAGGGATATCGTCGAGGCCTACCAGTCTTTTACCGATAAACTCAATTTCGAGTCGATTACCCCGATCCCGTTGTCAGCGCTAAATGGCGATAATGTTATTCGTCGCTCACAATTTACCAACTGGTATAAGGGGCCTACTTTGCTGGGGTATCTGGAAACGGTAGACCCTGGTCAGTCCCAGCTTGATCATTCGTTTCGATTTCCGGTCCAATGGGTTAATCGACCCGACTCCAGTTTTCGTGGTTATTCCGGAACAATCGTCGCCGGATCAATCGAAAAGGGCCAGCAGGTTCGAGTGCTACCGTCGGGCGAAGTGGCTAATGTCGCAGATATCACGCTATATCAATCCAGCCTCGACAGGGCCGTTGTTGAACAGGCTGTGACCATTAGCCTCGATCATGATGTCGATATTTCTCGTGGCGATGTTCTGGTAAAGGCCGACGAACCCTGCGAGGTGTCAGATCAGTTTCAGGTGTCGGTGGTGTGGATGGATCAGGGTTCCGGATTTATCGGGCGGTCTTATTTTATGAAAATCGGTGAACAGGAAGTCAATGCGACGATTACCGATATTAAATATAAATACAATATTAATACCTTCGAGCAGCTTTCCAGTCGCGCGATCGATTTAAATGAAATTGGTGAAATGACGATTAGCCTGGATAAGCCGGTTCCGTTCGAAGCATTCAAGACCTGTAAAGCCATGGGCGCTTTCGTATTGATCGATCGTTATAGTCATGCCACCGTGGGTGCGGGCATGATCAATTTCTCGCTCAGGCGCGCACAAAATGTCCATCGTCAGGCACTGGTAGTCGATAAAGCTGCACGAGCCAAGCTGAATGGTCACGCTGGCAAGGTACTCTGGTTTACCGGGTTGAGTGGTTCGGGCAAGTCTACCATCGCCAATGCGCTGGAGCAGGTACTGTATAAGCGCGGTATTCGAACTTATGTACTCGACGGCGACAATGTTCGTCACGGTCTAAACAAGGATCTCGGTTTTACCGATGCTGATCGTATTGAGAATATTCGCCGTATTTCTGAGGTGGCGAAGCTCATGGTCGATGCCGGTGTCGTCGTGCTGACCTCCTTTATTTCACCCTTTCGCTCGGAAAGAGACATGGCGAGATCTCTGTTTGACACAGATGAATTTGTCGAAATTTACATCGATGTAACGTTGGAAACAGCCGAACAGCGCGACCCTAAAGGCCTCTACAAAAAAGCCCGGCGCGGTGAACTGCCTAATTTTACAGGCATCGATAGCGATTATGAGGCACCCGAAAATGCAGAAATTGATGTCGATAGTGGGAAGTTATCGGTAGAAAAATGTGTCGAAAAAATTCTGGATAATGTTAAATGGGATAAGATGGTCGAGTAAACTTATAGTAAAGAAACAAAATAAAAAGAAGGAAGAAACTAGAAGAAACTAGACACCAAAGGAGAAACTAGACACCCATATAAACAAATTGACATTCAGTCGTGAAAGAAACTAGACACCCATATAAACAAATTGACATTCAGTCGTCAGCTGTTACGGTTTAGCGACTTAAATTCACAAAGGATTCTGTGATGCCCCGATCAAGGAAGACCCTCGTTTCTCTCGATGCAACCCCCTACTACCATTGCAGCTCACGTTGCGTCAGGCGGGCTTTTCTTTGTGGTAAAGATGCTGTCTCCGGCAAGTCTTTCGAACACCGGCGCCAGTGGATCGAGGATAAACTACTGGAACTGGCTTCGATATTTGCCATCGATTTATGTGCCTATGCTGTGATGCACAATCACTACCACGTTGTCCTGTTTGTCGACAAGAATAACGCCGACAACTGGAGCCATACTGAAATCATCGAGCGTTGGCACCGGTTATTTAAGGGCAATAGTCTAAGTCAGCGTTTTATTGAGGGAGGTTCTTTCAATCAGGCAGAACAACGGATCCTCGACCGCTCCGTTGACCTGTGGCGAACGCGTTTAATCGATATCAGCTGGTTTATGCGTATTCTTAATGAAGGGATTGCCCGATTAGCCAATAAAGAAGATGACTGCACCGGGCGTTTCTGGGAAGGCCGTTTCTCCAGCCAGGCCTTACTCGATGAAAAAGCACTAGCTGCCTGCGCGGCCTATGTGGATTTAAATCCGATTCGGGCCGGAGTAGCCAGCGACCTCACTGAATCAGATCACACCAGCATCAAACGACGTTGTGAACAAGCTGAACGGGCACCACAGCCCAATCATCATAATCAACAGGCAAAAGGCTTATTACCCTTCGTCGGCAATCTCAGAGCCAATAGGCCAAATGGCTTACCTTTTCGGCTCACCGATTACCTGGAGCTGGTCGACTGGACAGGCAGGATTTTACGAGAAGATAAACGTAGTGCGATACCCGATAACATACCGCCGATCCTGGAACAGTTAAACATCGATGCAAAACACTGGTGTTATATGAGTCAGCATTTTGAAAGCCAGTTCAAATCGTTGGTCGGTACTTCATACAATATTAAAGCGGCTTGTGAACAGCTGGGGCAGAAGTGGGTACATGGAATTCGAGCCTGCCGGTTGGCTTTCCCGACATAGCTAAAGCGCTACAACACTAAAACCTCAAATCACTTCAAACAACAACCTGATCAACCGGTTGCTGGATAGCTATGCCCTGAACAAGTCCTGCAATTGAATTATCTGTATTTAATCTGTCGAAATCGTCTGAAATCAAAAAACTGTGGCTGTGCTCGTGGTCTAAAAATGACTGCTATGGGTTTTTGATGTTTGGTGTATATGGGTGTCTATTAATGTTTATACTGTATATGGGTGTCTTTTAATGTTTTTCTTAATGTTTTCAAATCGACAGGTAATTATTTGAAGTATTTACTTTTAAGCCGTATCGCTAAACTTCTACCGCCCTTAATATTGTTGACTATCGGTGTTGTGGCGATGACTCA